>NZ_JBEZNW010000006.1:0-262989 GCF_040653355.1 Streptomyces sp. NPDC047971
CTCGTCCGACAACGTCAACTCGGCCTTCGGCCGCCCCGTCCGCGCCATGCAGCAAGCCTACACATCTGAACAGAATTCCCGACTCAGAATACTAGCGGAACACGCCCGTGTGGCCGAGGGAGTAGCGGCCGGGCTGGGGGTAGACCGCGAGGCCGTGGGGGCCGCCGCCCACGGGGATGCGGGCGAGCTGCTTGCCGGTCGCGGTGTCGATCGCGTAGACCTCGGAGTCGTAGCGTCCCGAGAGCCACAGCACCTTGCCGTCGGCCGACACGCCGCCCATGTCCGGGGAGCCGCCGTCCGGCAGCCACCACTTCTTCGTCAGCTCGTTCTTCCCGAAGTCGAAGACCGAGATGGAGCCCTCGCCCCGGTTGGGGATGTACATCTCCTTGGAGTCGCGGGACACGTAGAGGCCGTGGGCGCCCTTGCCGGTCGGCATCAGCCGCGGAGGGGTGAACTTCTCGCCGTCCAGGACCCACATGCCGTGGGCCATCATGTCGGCGATGTAGAAGGTCTTCCCGTCCGGGGAGAGCTTCACGTCCTGCGGCATCGCCCCCTGGAAGGGCAGCCTCTGCTGGCCGATGACCTCCATCTTCGCCGTGTCGACCTTCAGCAGCTCGCCGGAGAACTCGCAGGAGACGACGAAGTACCGCCCGTCCGCGGAGAAGTCGGCGTGGTTGACGCCGTAGCAGGAGACCGGGACGGTCTTCTTGCGGTCCATGGTGTGCGGGTCGCGGAAGACGAGCTCCCGGTCGAGGGAGGCCATGACGACGGCGTACTTGCCGTCGGGCGTGAAGTAGAGGTTGTACGGGTCGTGCACCTCGACGGGCTTGCCGGCGGTCCCGGTGGCGGGGTCGATCGGGGTGAGGGTGTGGCCGCGGTTGTTGTTGACCCAGAGCGTCTTCAGGTCCCACGAGGGGACGACGTGCTGCGGCTGGACGCCGACGGGGATGGTCTCGATCACCTTGTACGTCGTCGGGTCGATGACGGAGACGGTGTTGGAGTTGGTGTTGGGCACGTAGACCCGGGACGGGAAGTCCTTGACCACGGGCGAGAGCCGGCCGGGCCGGTCGGCCGCGTAGACGTCCTTGGGGTCGAGCAGCGGCGGCATCCCGGGCAGGCCGTCCGTGGCGGCCTCCTTCGGTACGGCCGGGCGCGCCACCGCCTCCTTCTTGGCGCCGCCGCGGGGCTCGGCCCCGTCGTCGGCGGCGCCGCACCCGGCGAGCGCGGCGAGCAGCGTGGCGGCGAGGAGGCTCTTCGATCTCTTGGTGAGTGGCAGCATCAGGTCAGCAGCTCCGTGGTCGTCACCGCGCGCAGGCCGCGGCGGTCGAGGTCGGCGAGGAGGGGCGGCAGGGCGGCGAGCGTGTCGGGGTAGCCGAGGTGCAGGCTCACCACCGACCCGTTGCGGATCGGCCCGGTGACGTTGCGGACGACGGCCGCGGCGCCGGGCGAGGTGAAGTCGAGGGAGTCGACGTCGTACGAGAGCACGTGCGGGTAGCCGGCCCGGCGGGCGGCCCGCTGGACGGCCGGGCTCGCGCCGCGCCCCCTGGAGGGCCGGAACCAGGTGCCGATGGAGCCGGTGAGCCGGCGCAGCCGCGCGGCGCAGGCGCTGATCTCCGCATGCGCCTCGTCCTCGCTCATGGCGTTGACGTCGAGGTGGCGCTGGGTGTGGTTGCCGAGGTCATGGCCTCCGTCGAGGATCCGGCGGGCCATGTCGGGGTGGGTGTCGAGCCAGTCGCCCACGGCGAGGACGGTGACCCTGGCGCCGCCCTTCTCCGCCGCGGCGAGGACGGCACGGGCGAGGGCGGGGTCCCCCTGGCCGTGGAAGGTCAGGGCGACCTCGGGGCGGTCGCGCGGTCCGTTGGTGATCTCGACGGGACGGCCGGGGAAGCGGCGGGGGGCCGGGGCGGCTTGCACGGGGGCGGGCACGGGGCGGTGGGGCGCGGGGCGGGCGTCGGTGCCGCAGGCGGTGGTGAGCGCTCCCGCGACGGCGGCCGCCGCACCGGCCCGGAGTGCGCCACGGCGGTCGGTCGGGGTCACGCGCCCATTTAAGGCCCGCGATGCCCGTTTTCTAACGATTGGGCCAATTCAGGACGTTTGCGGGTCGCGCGCCGACGTCGACCGTGCGGTCGAGTCGATGAAACAAGCGGTGAACGCCATACTTATTCACCATTTACAAGGTGGGTGCTCTAGGTCACCAACGATTCATCGGAGAACTATCACCCTTTGACCGATTTTGCCCCACTAGGGACTTTTGGCGGGATGGCCCGCCGTCTGCCATAGTCGAAGACACGACCCCCATTGACCCGGGCCAGGTCGTTTTCACGGCCGTGGATACACCCCCCCGATCCACGGCCGTCCTCACGGAAGCCCCCAGGCGCCCCACAGCGGCGGACGGGGGCTTCTGTGCGTCCGGGGCGTCCGGCGCAGACCCGCGACCGCCAGTCCGAGCGGAGGGGAGGTCAGCGGTCCGAGACGCGCATCTCGAACCAGGTCGTCTTGCCCCGCGGCTGCAGATCCACGCCCCAGCGGTCGGAGAGCTTGTCGACGAGGAAGAGCCCGCGCCCGCTGATGTCCAGCTCCTGGACCGGCATGAGGCACGGCAGCCCGCGCGAAGGGTCGCGCACCTCGATCCGGATCCAGCCGCGGCGACGCAGCATCCGCAGCCCGAAGACCCGGGCGCCGGTGTGCCGCACGGCGTTGCCGACGAGTTCGGAGACGAGCAGAACGGCGTGCTCGGCGATCTGCGGGGACAGCGCCCACTGACGCAGAACGACGCACTGGGTGAGCCTGCGGGCGACGGCGGCGGACTCGGGACGGGACGGCAGTCGCACGTCCTCCTCGGCCGGGTTCCCGTACAACTCCAGCGTTTTGAGGGCCTGTTCGTCCTCGGCTGTCGGCACCCACCGCGCTGCGGTCGCACCGCCGTGCTGCCGCGGTTGTTCCACACCCTCCAGGCCCGCCATGCCCCCCATCATGGCCGGACGGAACGGGCCGCGGGGCCGTTCCGCGGGAATCAGGGCCCCGGAATCGGCAATTCCGCCGAATTCATAGGGCATATGCCCTTGGCGGACGGCGGTACTGACGAGTAGGGTACCGCCGGCCGCCCCGGGAGCCGGAGATCAGACGAACTTCGCCTTGCCCGGACCCTCCTCGACGAAGCTGCGCATCCCGCGCTCGCGGTCCTCCGTGGCGAAGAGACCCGCGAACCAGGTGCGTTCGATCGCAAGACCGGTGTCGATGTCGGCCTCCAGACCCTGGTCGATCGCCTCCTTCGCGGCACGCAGCGCGATGGCGGGACCCTGGGCGAGCTTCGCGGCCCAGGCGTGCGCCTGCTCGTACACCTCGGCCGCCGGAACGACACGGTCCACCAGGCCGAGCGTCAGCGCCTCGTCGGCCTTGACCATCCGGCCCGTGAAGATGAGGTCCTTGGCCTTCGACGGGCCGACCAGACGGGACAGCCGCTGGGTGCCGCCGGCGCCGGGGATCAGACCGAGCAGGATCTCGGGCTGGCCGAGCTTGGCGTTGTCCGCGGCGATCCGGTAGTCGGCACACAGGGCCAGTTCGCAGCCGCCGCCCAGGGCGTAGCCGGTGATCGCGGCGACGACGGGCTTGGGGATGCGGGCGATCGCGGTGAAGGAGTCCTGGAGCGCGCGCGACCGCTTGACCATGGCCGCGTGGTCCATGACCTGCATCTCCTTGATGTCCGCGCCCGCCGCGAACACCTTCTCGCCGCCGTACAGGACCACGGCCCGCACGTCGTCGCGGTCGGTCGCCTCCCGGGCCAGCTCCAACAGCCGGTCCTGGGTGGCGATGTCGAGGGCGTTCATCGGGGGACGGTCGAGACGGATGGTGCCGACGCCTTCGGCGACTTCGAGGTTCACAGTCATACCCGGCAGGTTAGCCGCCGTTAACGACGGCGGACCCGGTGCTGTTGCTCACAGCACCGGGTCCGTCGTACGAGGTGGTCCGGGAAACTACTTGATCCACTCCGACCAGGACATGTTCCAGCCGTTCAGGCCGTTGTCCGGAGCGATCTGCTTGTCCTTCGAGTTCTTCACGACCACCACGTCGCCGATGAGCGAGCGGTCGTAGAACCAGGCCGCCGGGGTGGAGCCGTCACCGGCGCCGCGCGCGTCCCGCAGACCGACGCAGCCGTGGCTGACGTTGGCCGAGCCGAAGGTGCCGGGCGAGGCCCAGTAGTTGCCGTGGACGAAGGTGCCCGAGTTCGACAGACGCATCGCGTGCGGCACGTCCTTGATGTCGTACTCACCGCCGAAGCCGACCGTGGCGCCGTTCATCCGGGTCACCTTGTACTTCTCGCTGATGACCATCTGACCGTTGTACGTGGTCGTGGACGGCGCGCCCGCGGTGATCGGGATCGTCTTGATGATCTTGCCGTCGCGCTCGACCTTCATCGTCTTCGCGGTGGCGTCGACGGTGGAGACCTGACGGCGGCCGATGGTGAAGGAGACGGTCTTCTTCTGCTTGCCGTAGACACCCGGGCGGCCCTCGACGCCGTCCAGGTTCAGCTCGACCTTCACCTTGGTGCCGGCGGCCCAGTAGTTCTCCGGGCGGAAGTCCAGGCGGTCGTTGCCGAACCAGTGGCCCTCGATCTCGACGGCGGGCTCGGCGGTCACCTTGATGGCCTTCTCGACGGCCGCCGGGTCGGTGATGCCCCGGGTGAAGCGGATGGAGACCGGCATGCCGACGCCGACGGTCGAACCGTCCTCGGGCGTGTAGTGGCCGATGAAGGTGTTCTTCGGGGTCAGCGTGGTGAAGGTGGTGTCCTTGGCCGACTCACGGCCCTCGGCGTCCTTCGCGATCGCGTGGACCTTGTACTGCGTGCCCGCCGCCAGGTGGCCGACCGGAGTCCAGTTCGAGCCGTCCGCGGCGATCTTGCCCTCGACCTCGGTGCCCTTGGAGTCGGCGACGGTGACCGTGGTCAGCTTGCCCTGCTCCGCCGTCACCTTCAGCGCGCCGCTGGTGGCGACCGAGTCGGCACCGTCCTTCGGGGCGATCGTCACGACCGCCTGCGAGGCCGCGTTCTCCTGCTTGCCCCCGCTCTGCGCGGGGTCCTGTCCGCCCTTGCCGCCGCCCGCCGGGTCCCCGCCCCCGCACGCCGTCAGCACCAGGAGCAACGCTCCCACAGCCAGGGCCTGCAGACGTGCGCCCCCGCGCCGCCGTCCACGCCCCACCCCGGCCGATATCGGCTGCCCGTTCAAAATGGTCGTCTCCCCTCGCACGGCCTGGTCTCACCACGGCCCGCACCCCCGCGCGCATCCTCCGCGCACACGGCGCTAGATAATCACACCGTAGGACACGAAAGTTCCACGCGAATGTCACCGTTCAGTCCCAGTCGATCCGGGAACCGTGCACGTGAGACAGGTCAGCGAGGGGACGACGAGGGGCTCACCGCAGGGCGGAGCCGGCCTTCCACCGGTCCCACTCCATGTTCCATCCTCCGAGCCCGTTGTCGGGAGCGACCTTTCGGTCACGGGAGTTGACCACTTCCACCACGTCACCGATGAGGGTCCGGTCGAAGAACCAGCCCGCCGGGGAGTCCGCGCTGCCGCCCTTCTCGTCCCGCAGACCGATGCAGCCGTGGCTGACGTTGGCCGAGCCGAAGGTCGAGGCATCGGCCCAGTAGTTGCCGTGCAGGAAGGTCCCCGATTCGGTCAGCCGCATCGCGTGCGGTACGTCCTTGATGTCGTACTCGCCGCCGAAGCCGACCGTGCGGCCGTCCATCCGCGTCACGTCGAAGAGCTCCGTGACCACCATCTTCCCGTTGTACGTGGTGGTCTTCGGGGCACCGGCCGTGATCGGCACGGTCGCCAGGACGTCACCGTCCCTGCGCACCTCCATCGTGTGCGCCGCCGCGTCGACGACGGACACCTGGGAGCGTCCGACCGTGAACCCGACCGTCTTGCGCTGGATTCCGTACACCCCCGGCGCGCCCTCGACATCGCGGAGCGCGAGGTCGACGGTCACCTTGGTACCGGGCCGCCAGTACTCCTCCGGACGGAAGTCGAGCCGCTCCTCGCCGAACCAGTGGCCGACGACGTCCACCGGCGGCTCGGAGGTGATCCTGATGGCCCGTTCGACCGCCTCCCGGTTCTCGACGGCCCGGTTGAAGGCGAACGAAACGATCATGCCGGTGCCGACCGTCGAACGGTTCTCCGGCTTGAAGTAGCCGATGAACCGGCGCTCGGGCACGACGGTGGTGAACGTCGTGTGCCGGGCGGAGCGCCGGCCGTGGGCGTCGAGCGCCACCGCGTCCACGCTGTACTTCGCGGCGAGCGCGAGCCGCGCGCCGGCCTTCGGCCGCCACCGCAGCCCGTCCTCGCTGATCGCGCCGGGGACCGCGGTCCGCTGGGCGTCCTCGACCTGGACGACGGTCACCCGTTCGAGGCGTCCGCTGTCCACCCTCACCTCGACGGGCCCCTCGGCGGACACGGCCCGGCTGCCGTCCTCCGGGCTGATCCGGATGACGTCGCCGGGTGCCCGCGCCTTCCCCGGCAGCGAGATGTCGATGCCTCCACCGCCGCCGCCACCACCCTTGTCGGTGCAGCCCACAAGCCCGGCCACCAGTCCCGCCGCCGCCAGGGCGAGCCCCGCGCCGGCCCTCACCCGCTTCATTACGTGTTTCACGCCCGGCCCAACGACAGCCACCCTCCAGGGGAAACGTGCGTGCGGGTCATGTTGGGAGACCGGTCGGCCGGGCAGAACAGGTGGGAGGACCACGTGCGGGGAGTCGCGGCCGGGACGCCGCGCCCTCCGCGACATGGGGGTACCTCCCATGCCGGTGGCTGTGGGGGAGGGCCCGACGAGCCGCGGGAGGCCGACAGGTGTCGAGCGCAGCCGAGCAGGAGGCGGTACGGGACGGAGTGGGGCTCTCCGCTGCCCCGGGGCCGCCCCGGCCCGTGGTGTGGCCGGGGGCGCCCACCCCGTTGGGCGCGCGGTGCCGGGTGGGACCCGACGGGGTCGCCGGCACCAACTTCGCGCTGTGGGCGGGTGGGGCGGAGGCCGTCGAGCTGTGCCTCTTCGACACCGACGGCGCGGGTCGGGAGACGGAGAGACGGCTGCCGCTGACCGAGCTGACCCATGAGATCTGGCACGGCTTCGTGCCGGGAGTGGGGGCCGGCCAGCGGTACGGCTTCCGGGTGCACGGCCGCTGGGACCCGTGGACGGGCGCCCGCTGGAACCCGGCCAAGCTGCTCCTCGATCCGTACGCGCGAGCCGTCGACGGGGACTTCGCGCTGCCGCCGGAGGTGTACGGGCACGTCCGCGACTGGCCGCAGCAGCATGTCGCCGACACCGTGCGGGACGACCGCGACTCGGCGCCGTTCGTCCCGAAGGGCGTCGTCGTCCTGGACGACGACGACTGGTCCGACGACCGCCGGCCGAAGACCCCCTGGCCCGACTCGGTCATCTACGAGCTGCACGTGAAGGGCTTCACCAAGCTCCACCCGGGCATCCCCGAGGAACTCCGGGGCACCTACGCCGGGCTCGCGCACCCGGCGGCGATCGAGCATCTCGTACGGCTCGGGGTGACGGCGGTCGAGCTGCTCCCGGTGCACCAGTTCGCCCACGAGGACCATCTGCTCCGCAGGGACCTGCGGAACTACTGGGGCTACAACTCCATCGGCTACTTCGCCCCGCACGCCGGCTACTCCTCGTCGGGGACCGCGGGCCAGCAGGTCGGCGAGTTCAAGCGGATGGTCCGGGCGCTGCACGCCGCCGGGATCGAGGTCATCCTCGACGTGGTCTACAACCACACCGCCGAGGCCGGCGAACTGGGGCCCACGCTCTCCCTGAAGGGCATCGACAACCGCGGCTACTACCGGCTCCAGTCCGACGCCCGCCGGTACGCCGACTACACGGGCTGCGGCAACACGCTGCACGTGGTCCAGCCCCAGGTGCTCCGGCTGATCACGGACTCGCTGCGGTACTGGGTGACGGAGATGGGCGTCGACGGCTTCCGCTTCGACCTGGCTGCGGCGCTCGCCCGCTCGATGCACGACGTCGACATGCTCTCGCCCTTCCTCGCGGTCATCGCCCAGGATCCGGTGCTGCGGCGGGTCAAGCTGATCGCCGAGCCGTGGGACGTCGGGAACGGCGGCTACCAGGTCGGCGCCTTCCCGCCGCTGTGGACGGAGTGGAACGACCGCTACCGCGACGCGGTGCGGGACTTCTGGCGCGGCGCGCTGCCCGACGTACGGGACCTCGGCTACCGGCTGTCGGGCTCCAGCGACCTGTACGCCTGGGGCGGCCGCCGCCCCTACGCCTCGGTCAACTTCGTCACCGCCCACGACGGGTTCACGTTACGAGACCTGGTCACCTACGAGCGGAAGCACAACGAGGCCAACGGGGAGGGCAACCGGGACGGCACCGACGACAACCGCGCCTGGAACTGCGGCGCGGAGGGCGAGACCGACGACCCGGAGATCGGCGCGCTGCGCCTGCGCCAGCTGCGGAACCTGCTCACGACGCTGCTGCTGTCGACCGGGGTGCCGATGCTGGTCGCGGGCGACGAGATGGGCCGCACCCAGGGCGGCAACAACAACGCGTACTGCCAGGACAACGAGACGAGCTGGCTGGACTGGTCGCTGCCCGAGGACCCCGGACGCCGGGAGCTGCTGGCCCTGACCCGCCGGCTGCTCGCCCTGCGGCACGCCCACCCGGTACTGCGCCGCCGCGCGTTCTTCTCCGGCCGCCCGCAGCGCGCGGACGGCCTGCGGGACCTGGCGTGGTTCACGCCGGGCGGCCGGGAGATGACGGAGCAGGACTGGTACGCCCCCGCGGCCACCCTGGGCCTCTACCTCTCGGGCCGCGACATCCCCGGCCGGGACGCGCGCGGCGCGCAGATCACCGACGACAGCTTCCTGGCGGTCCTCCACGCGGGCCCGCGCCCCCTCGCGTACCGACTGCCGGGCCCGCCGTGGGCGGAGTCGTACGAGCTGGTGCTCGACACCACGCTGGAGGACCAGGGCCGCGCCCCGGGGACGATCCACGCGGGCGGCTCGACGGTGACGGTGGGCGCGCGGTCGGTGCTGCTGCTGCGGGTCGGGGGGTGAGGGACCCGGAACGGCGAGCCCTCGGTCAGGTGCGGCCCAGGATGCCGCGGTCGTACGCGACCGCGACCGCGGCCGCGCGGTCCTTGACGTCCAGTTTCCCGTAGATGTGCGTCAGATGGGTCTTCACGGTCGCCTCGCTGATGAAGAGCTCGGCGGCGATCGCACGGTTCGAGGTGCCCTTGGCGACGAGTTCGAGGACCTCGCGTTCGCGTGCGGAGAGGCTCTCGTCCACCGGGGCGGCGGGGGTGCGGACACGGGAGACGAGCCGGGAGGCGACGGCCGGGGACAGGACCGTGCGGCCTTCGGCGGCCGCCCGGACCGCGGCGAACAGCTCCTCGCGGGGCGCGTCCTTGAGGAGGTAGCCGGTGGCACCGGCCTCGATCGCGGGGAGCGTGTCCGTGTCGGTGTCGTACGTGGTGAGGACGAGGACCTGGGAGCGGGCCCCGCGCCGGGTGAGTTCGGCGATGGCGTCGACGCCGTTGCCGCCGGGCATCCGCAGGTCCATGAGGACGACGTCCGGGTCGAGGCGCAGGGCGAGTTCGACGGCCTCGACACCGTTCGACGCCTCGCCGAGGACCTCGAAGCCGGGGGTGCCCGGGGTGCCGGGGGTGCCCGGGGTGCCGGCGGTGAACATGCCGCGCAGGCCGTCCCGGACGACGGGGTGGTCGTCGACGATCAGCAGGGTGATGCGCGGGTTCTCAGCCATGGTGCACCAACGGTACGCGGGCGGAGACCGCCGTTCCCTCGCCGGGCCCGGTCTCCAGGGTGACCGCACCGGTGAGGCGTTCGGCGCGGGCCCTCATCCCGTCCAGGCCGAAGCCGCCCCCGCCGGCGCGGGCGGGGACGGCGCCGGGGTCGAAACCGCGGCCGTCGTCCCGTACGTCGAGGGTGATCTCGTCGCCCATGTAGGAGAGGGTGACGCCGGCCCTGGACGCGCCCGAGTGGCGCTCGGCGTTGGCGAGGGCTTCCTGGGCGATGCGCAGCAGAGTGGCGGCGACCTCGTCGTGCAGGAGTTCCTCGGTCCCGGTGACGGTGAACCGGGCGCTGATGCCGGTGCGTTCGGACCAGTCGGAGACGGTCTTGCGCAGCGCCTCGGGGAGCGTGTCGTGCTCCAGGGCGATCGGGCTCAGGTTCTGCACGGAGCGGCGTGCCTCACCGAGGCTGTGGCGGGCGAGGTCGGCGGCGCGCTGGACGTGCACCCGGGCGAGCTCCGGATCGGGGGTGGCGGTGACGACCTGGAGCTGGGCGATGATCCCGGCGAGCCCCTGGGCGAGGGTGTCGTGGATCTCGGCCGCGAGCCTCCGCCGCTCGTCGGCGACCCCGGCCTCGCGGGCCTGGAGGAGCAGTTGGGCCTGCAGGGCCGCGTTCTCGTCGAGGGCCTGTTCCAGACGGGCGTTGGTGCGGGCGAGTGCGGTGATGGTGGCGGCCCGCTCGGCGGCCTTCTCGGCCTCCTTCGCACCGAGGTGGGAGAAGACCACGGCGAGGCAGGCGTTGAGGATGAAGAGGCCGGCGAAGACGAACCAGTGGACGAGCGTCGCGGGCGGCAGACCACCGGACTGGGAGCCGGCCATGGTGACGGCGGTGACGAGGAGCCCGGCCGGGGCGAGACGGCGGGGCAGGAGGTGGACGGCGTCGAAGTAGCCGATGCAGGCGTAGACGGCGAAGAAGGGGTTGAGCCAGGTGAGCGCGAAGGCGAGCACGGTACGCAGGGCGAAGTAGCAGAGGGACGCGGTGCCGGGAGCGCCCGGAACGAGTCCCTCGCCCTCTTCGTCGAGTCCGGCTCCCCCGCCGCCGGCGGTCCCCCCGACGGCGGCGGCCTCCGGGCCGGCGGGACCGGCGCCCGCCTCGTCGGGAGCGGTCCCCGCGGCCTCGACCCGGCGTTGGCGGGCGTCCCAGCCGAGTTGGAGGGCGAGCGCCGCGACGAGCAGGACCGCGGCGGCCGCCGTCTCCGTACGGTCCATGATCCGGTCGGCGGCCGCGGCGCCGAGGACCGTGGCGAGGGCCAGCAGGCCGTGGGGTCCCCAGCGGAAGAACTGCCGCCAGCGCTCCTCGACCGTCGTCGCGGTCATCGGCTCTCCCCTCGCCGTCACTCCCAGCGGAACCAGCGGGCCGCCGTGGCGGTCAGCACGACCGTCCACAGGACCATGGTCCCGAGCGCCGCCCACCCGGGCCAACCTCCCGACGCGGCGGCGTCGAGGGCCTGCGAGGCGGCACCGAACGGCGCGAACCCGACGATCCGCTGCAGCGTATCCGGCATCGCCTGGACCGGGACCCAGACGCCGGCCGTGAACATCGTCGGGAAGAAGACGGCCGACCCGACCGCGGTGGCGATCTTCTGCGTACGGCAGACGGCGCAGACGGCGGCACCGAGCGCGAGGCCCCCGGCGATCGCGAGCAGCAGCGCGAGGACGTACCCGGGGAGGTTCTGCGGCAGCCGGACGCCGAAGGCCAGCCGGCCCACGACGACGACGAGCGCGGAGGAGAGGAGCGCGGCGGCACCGTGCAGGGCGATCTGGGCGGTGAGGAGGGAGGCCGGGCGGACCGGGGTGGTCGACATCCGCCGCAGGATGCCGCGTTCGCGGTAGCCGGCGAGGACGGGAGGCATCGCCTGGATCCCGGCCATGATCATGGCGAAGAGGACGGAGACGGGGACGTAGAGGTCGATGACGCGGCGGCCGCCCAAGTCCTCGGACACCTCGCGGAAGGACGGGATCAGCCCGAGGATCACCAGGAGGAGCGTCGGCGAGACCATCACCCAGAACAGTGCGCCGGGTTCGCGGGTGAAGAGACGTACCTCGGTCTTCAGGACCATCGTGGTCGCGGTGCTCATCGGGGGTCGGCTCCTGTCAGGTCGAGGAAGGCGTCGTCGAGGGTGGCGTCGACGACCCGCAGTTGGTGGGCGGTGACGGCGCGCCGGGCGAGGAGCCTGATGAGCGCGTTGACGGTCTCGTCGGTGCCGGTGACGACGGTCCGGCCGTCCTTCGTCTCCACGGCGGCCGCCTTCGGCAGGGCGCGGAGTTCGGCGGGGTCGAGGGGCGTCTCGGCGGCGAAGGAGATCACCTTGGAGGCCGTGGCGCGGCCGATCAGCCCGTGGGGGGTGTCGAGCGCGGCGATCCGGCCCTTGTCGATGACGGCGATCCGGTCGCAGAGGCGCTGGGCCTCCTCCATGAAGTGGGTGACGAGCAGGACGGTCACCCCGCCCGCCCGGACGTCCTCGACCAGGGACCAGGTCTCGCGCCGGGCGCGCGGGTCGAGTCCCGTCGTGAGCTCGTCGAGGACGACGGCGCGCGGGTTGCCGACGAGGGCGAGCGCGATGAACAGCCGCTGCTTCTGCCCTCCGGACAGCTTGCCGAACCGGGCGGTCAGGTGGGCGTCGAGCCCGAGCCGCTCGGCGAGGGCCCGCCAGTCGGCGGGTCGCTCGTAGAAGGAGGCGTACAGCTCCAGCGCCTCCCGTACGGTCAGTTTGGGCTGGAGCTCGCTCTCCTGGAGCTGCACCCCGAGGATCCGGGTGACGTCGGCGTGCCGGCCGACGGGGTCGAGCCCGCCGACCCGTACGGTCCCGGAGTCCGGCACGCGGAGCCCCTCGACGCACTCCACGGTCGTGGTCTTGCCGGCCCCGTTCGGTCCGAGGATCCCGAAGATCTCCCCCTCGGCGACCTCGAACGAGACGCCGTCGACGACGCTCCGGCCGCCGTAGGCCTTGCGCAGGCCCTTCACTTCGATCATTGGCATGTCCCCAGCGTGGCCGCCGAGGCGAGCCACGGGCATCGGCCATCCCGCTCGAAACGCGGTCAACCGATCGGTTGACGGCCGGTACGACTCCGAGGGCGGCCGGGAGCCGAGGCGGTGCCGGGTCCTCCCCCGCCGGGGGGAGCCGAGGCCGTGCCGGGAGCCGAGGGCGGTCGCGCCCTCGACGGGCGGGGTCGAGGGCCGACGGTCAGCCCTGCGCCGCCGCGTGCTCGGCCTCGACCCGGGCCAGGACCCGCTCCTCCGCGAGTCGCCGCGCCGCTGCCAGACGACGGTCGACCACCACCATCGGGAGGGCCCAGAGCCAGCCCCACAGGGAGAAGGAGTCGACGACGCCGGTCGCGACGAGCGTGTAGTTGGTGACGAAGGCCAGGAGTACGCAGACCGCCCAGGCGACGGCCCGGTGGCGGGCCAGGAGACGTACGGGCGCCTGCCCCGGCTCGGAGAGGACGTCGAGGGTCGCGGCGAGCACGGCCGCTCGGTGGTCGTCCGGCCGGGCCGCGACGTACGCCCCCGCGGACTCGCGCACCTGCGGGTCACCGCCCTTGCGCAGCGCGTGCGCGAGGTCCGTGCTCTGCTGCTCGACGGCCCGCCGGGTCACCACGGATCGGGCGTACTGGAACCGGATGTCCTCCCAGTAGCTCCGGGTCCGCCATGCGTGGGCGGCGTCGACGCGCGTGGCCTCGGGGGACCCGGGGTCCAGCTGCTTGATCCTGGCGGTCAGTTCGACCGCGCGGGCGGCACGCCCCGGGTAGCTGAACCCGTCGGCGCGCAGACAGAGCTCGGCGTACCCGGCGAGCAGTCCGAGGTGGTCGGGGTCGAGCTTCAGACCGGCCCGGAACGCCTCCTCGGCGCGGTCGTCATGGTCGTCCTCGTCCTCGACGGCGTGTCCGGCGGCGAGCCAGCAGTACAGATCGGCCGTCGGGCCGAGGGCGTCGAGGCCCTCCCTCGCCACGCGCCGGACCGCGGCGCTCCCGCCCGCCAGGTAGAGCTGCTCGCAGCGCTCGCGGTACGTCTCGGCCCCTGCCTCGGTTGTCGTCATGCGGTCCCACCCCTGTGTACGTACCCCGGCTCCGGGGTCGGGAAAGTCTGTGGCCTGCTGGTTTGCGCGTCAAGGGGCCGCTCGGGAGGGCTGCGACGGGGGGAAAACCAGGTGAGGGTTGTCAGTGGTGAACCCTAGGCTCGGACCTGATGCCCGGAGAAGATGTAGTCGCCAAGGAGTCCCCCGACCGCTCGGCCGTGCGCACGCTCCTGCGCCTGTGGCCCTATGTACGACCGGTGCGCGGGCGGTTGGTCACGGCCGCCGTCGTCGCGATAGTCGCCTCGTGCCTTTCGCTCGTCATTCCGCTCGTCCTGAAGTGGATGGTCGACGGGCCCGTCGCCGCCGGTGACCCGGGCGGCGTGTGGCTGGGCGCGCTGTACCTGCTGCTGCTCGGGATCGCGGAGGCGGTGCTCTTCGGCTTCCGGCGATGGCTGGTGGCGCGGCCGCTGGCCGGGGTCGAGGCGCGGATGCGGGCCGATCTGTTCGCGCGTCTGCAACGCCTGCCGATCGCCTTCCACGACCGGTGGGCCTCGGGTCAGCTGCTGTCGCGCGGCACGACCGATCTGATGCTGCTGCGGATGTTCCTCGCCTTCCCTCTGACCTTCCTGCTGGTCAACGGCGTGACGATCCTCGCCGGTTTCGTCCTGCTGCTCGGCCAGGACTGGACGCTCGGCCTGGTGCTGCTCACCCCCGTCGTCCCGCTGGTGATCCTGTGCTCGCTGTTCGAGACGAAGTACTCCGTGGTCGCCCGGCGCGCCCAGGACCAGGTCGGCGATCTGACCACCGTGGTCGAGGAGAGCGTCCTCGGCATCCGGATCGTCAAGGGCTTCGGCCGGCACCGCAGCCAGGCCCTCGCCTTCCGTGAGCTGGCCGAGCGGCTGCGGGGCACCGAGCTGGTCAAGGCCCGGCTGCTCGCCGGGATCTGGGCGCTCATCACCGTCCTCCCGGAGCTCGCGATCGGCGCGGCCCTCGTCCTCGGCACCGTCCAGGTCGCCGACGGCGAGCTGTCCGCCGGCACGCTCGTCGCCTTCCTCTCCACGGCGCTCGCGCTGCGCTGGCCGGTGGAGTCGATCGGCTTCCTGCTGGCGTTGAGCCAGGAGGCGGCGACCGCGACGGAGCGGTACTTCGAGGTGATGGACGAGGCGGAGGAGAGGCCCGGGCCGAGGCCGGAGTCGTCCCGGCCGCATGCCGCGGGCGCCACCCCGCCGGACGGTGTGCGGTTCGAGAACGTCACCTTCCGCTACCCGGACGCGCCGGACGACACCCCGCCCGTGCTCGACGGCGTCGACCTGCACATCCGGTCCGGCGAGACGCTCGCGCTGGTCGGCGGCACCGGCTCGGGCAAGACCACCCTGACCGCGCTGGTCCCGCGGCTGCACGAGGCGACCGCGGGGCGCATCCTGCTCGACGGCGAGGACATCACCCGCATGGAGCGCGAACGGCTGCGCGCGCTGGTGTCGGTGGCCTTCGAGGAGCCCACGCTGTT
Organism: Streptomyces sp. NPDC047971; assembly: GCF_040653355.1. Classification (NCBI taxonomy): domain Bacteria; kingdom Bacillati; phylum Actinomycetota; class Actinomycetes; order Kitasatosporales; family Streptomycetaceae; genus Streptomyces; species Streptomyces sp. NPDC047971. The sequence goes on from NZ_JBEZNW010000006.1 coordinate 15,350, forward strand.
CTCCGCGAGCGTGGGCGAGAACGTGCTCATGGGCACGGGGGCGGAGGCCGGCGAGCCGGAGCTGCGGCGCGCGCTGGGGGTGGCCCAGGCGGAGCGGTTCGTGACCGCGCTTCCCGAGGGTACGGCGACCCAGGTGGGCGAGCAGGGCCTGAGCCTCTCCGGTGGCCAGCGCCAGCGCCTCGCCCTGGCGCGCGCGGTCGTCGGCCGGCCGCGGTTCCTCGTCCTCGACGACCCGCTGTCCGCGCTGGACGTCCACACCGAGGCCCTGGTGGAGGCGGCGCTGCGGGAGGTCCTGCGCGAGACGACCGCGCTGGTCGTGGCGCACCGCCCGTCGACCGTCATGCTCGCGGACCGCGTCGCGCTCCTCTCGGAGGGCCGGATCACGGCGGTGGGCACCCACGACGAACTGCTGCGGAACAACGCCGAGTACGCCTGGCTGATGTCGGGCGAGGGAGACGAGGAGCGATGACGGATCCCCTGACGACCTCAGCGACGGACACGGAGCGGACGGCACCGCGGCACGCTCCGCAGACGCCGGCGCCCGCACCCGTCGGGACGGCCGGGACGGGTTCCGGTCCGTCCACGGCCGGGGGCCCCGGGGCAGCCGATCCCTCCGCCGCCGGGAAGCCCGGCGCCGGTACGTCGGCGGCCGGTCGGGAGGACCCCTTCGACCGGGACGACCTGCCCACCGCGCCCGGGGCCACCGGCGCGCTGCTGCGTTCGCTGCTCTCCGCGCACCGCGCGCGGGTGGCCGTCGCCGCGCTCGTGCTGCTGGTCCAGCAGGCCGCCGTGCAGGCCGGTCCGCTGCTCGTCGCGTACGCCATCGACCACGGGGTGCCCGCCATCAGGGACGGCGACCACGGTCCCGTCGTGGCCGTCGCCGTCGGGTATCTCCTGTGCGCGGCGGCCGCCGGACTCCTCCAGTACGCCTTCGTCCGCGGCGCCGCCCGCGTCAACCAGGACGTGCTGCTCGACCTGCGCGGCCGGATCTTCCGCCACGCCCAGGTGCTCAGCGTGGACTTCCACGAGCGGTACACCTCCGGCCGGCTCATCTCCCGCTCCACCACGGACGTGGAGTCGCTGCGGGAGCTGCTCTCCGAGGGGCTCCAGGAGCTGATCGGCGTCGTGCTCGCGTTCGTGTACATCTCCGCGATGCTGCTCTGGCTGGACCTGGGAATCGGCGCGGTGGCCGTCGCCTCCTTCGTACCGCTGTATCTGCTCGTCCGGGTCTACCAGCGGCGCGCGGCCCTGGTCTTCGCCGAGCGGTCCACCGCCATCGCGGGTGTGATCGTGAAGTTCGCGGAGACGATGAACGGGATCCGGCCCGTGCGGGCCTTCCGCCGGGAGCGGGCCAACGACACCGAGTTCGCCGCCCTCAACCACCGCCACGAGCGCAGCAACGGCGACGCGCTCCTGGAGATGGCGCGCTATGTCGTCGGTTCGCGCCTCGTGGCGAACACGGCCGTGGCCGGCATGTGTCTGTGGGGCGCGTACCGGGTGGCCGGGGGGACCCTGGCGCTCGGTGTGCTGGCGGCGGCGGTGCTGTACATGCGGCGGTTGTACGACCCGATCGACCGGCTCGGCATGTTCCTCAACTCGTACCAGTCGGCGGCCGCGTCGCTCGCCAAGATCGCGGGTCTGCTGGCGCAGGAGCCGGGTGTCCCGGAGGCCGTCTCGCCCAAGGAGCTCCCGGCTCGCCGGGACGGGACGCCCGGGCGCGAGGTCGTCTTCGACGGGGTGCGGTTCGCGTACCGGACGGGCGGCGAGGTGCTGCCCCGCTTCGACCTGACGATCGCGGCGGGCCAGACGGTCGCGGTGGTCGGCTCCACGGGCGCGGGCAAGTCGACCCTCGCCAAGCTGCTGGCCCGTTTCTACGACCCCACGGAGGGGCGGGTCCTGCTCGACGGGGTCGACGTACGCGAGCTGTCGACGCCCGACCTGCGGCGGGGCGTGGTGATGGTGACGCAGGAGGCGTTCCTGTTCTCGGGGACGGTCGCCGAGAACATCGCGATCGGGCGCCCGGACGCGACCCGGGCGGAGATCGAGCAGGCGGCGAAGGCGATCGGCGCGCACGAGTTCATCGCGGGTCTGCCGGACGGGTACGACACGGACGTACGGAAGCGGGGCGGCCGGATCTCGGCGGGCCAGCGGCAGTTGGTCGCCTTCGCCCGAGCGCTCCTGGCGGATCCGGCGGTGCTGATCCTGGACGAGGCGACGAGCTCCCTGGACGTGCCGGGGGAACGGGCGGTGCAGCGGGCGATGGACACGGTGCTGGCCGGCCGGACGGCCGTGGTGATCGCCCACCGCCTGTCGACGGTGGAGATCGCGGACCGCGTCCTGGTCATGGAGCACGGCCGGATCGTCGAGGACGGCCGCCCGTCGGACCTGGTGCGCGGCGAGGGCCGCTTCGCGACCCTCCACCGCGCCTGGCGGGACAGCCTGGTGGGCTGACGGACGGTGCTCCGCCGCGCGCGAGACGGGCCCCCGGGGCGGACGCCGCCCGGCGGGACCCACCGGACGCGTCGTGCCGGACCGCGCGGGGGCACGTGCCGGCACGCGACGGGGCACGCCGTACCGGCCCGCCCGGCGGGACCCACCGGACGCGTCGTGCCGGCCCGCGCGGGGGCACGCCGTACCGGCCCGCGCGGGGCCCGTCGTACCTGAGCCCGGCGGGCCCGCCCCCGGCCGGTCAGGCCCGGCGCCCTCGCAGCAGCGCCAGGCACACCACCGCCGCGAGGACCATCACCCCGGCCGCCCCGTAGGCGGCCCCGTTCAGCGCGGACGTGAACGCGGATCTGGCCGCGTCCAGCACCTCCCCCGGAAACCCCATCGCACCGCCCAGCGTCTCCCGTGCCGCCGCGGGCGCGGACGCCGGCATCTCTGCCGTGTAGACGGCGGCGCCGACCGAGCCGAGGATCGCCATCCCCAGCGCCCCGCCCAGCTCCGTGCCCGATTCCAGCACCGCCGCCGCCGCGCCCGCCCGCTCCGGCGGGGCCGCGCCGAGCGCGCTCTCGTTGGCGAGGGTCATCGCCGAGACGAGACCGGAGGCGTAGACGGTGGCGCCGAGCAGGACGACCCACAGCGGAGTGTCGGCGTCGATGAGCGTCAGCAGGGCGAAGCCGACCGCCGAGAACAGGAATCCGCCGGCCATCACGTGCGCCCGGTCCACCCGCCCCGCGAGCACCGCGGCCAGGGGCGCGGCGACCATGACGCCGGCCGAGGGCGCCAGGCTCCACAGCGCCGCTTCCAACGGGCCCTGGCCGAGGACGGACTGCAGGTACTGGGTGAGGAAGACGGCGAAGCCGACGGTCGCGACCATGGCGAGCAGGTTCACCAGCACCGACCCCCCGTACGCCCGCTTGCGCAGCAGCGCGAGGTCCACCATCGGCTCCGCGAGCCGGCTCTGACGGCGCAGGAACACCAGGCCGACCAGGAGGCCCGTCGTGACCGCGAGCGCCGGCAGCGGGCTCCAGCCTTCCTTGGCCAGCTCCTTGATGCCGTGGATCAGCGGCAGCAGCGCGGCCAGCGACAGCAGCGCGCTGGTCCAGTCGAACCGGCCGCGCGCCGTCGCGCCTCGGGACTCGGGAAGGAGTGCGGGTCCGAGGAGCAGGAGGAGGGCCATCGCGGGCAGGTTGATCAGGAAGACCGAGCCCCACCAGAAGTGTTCGACGAGCGCGCCGCTGACGACCGGTCCGAGGGAGATCCCGCTCGCCATCACGGTGGTCCACAACGTGACCGCCTTGGCCCGCTGTGCCTCGTCGCGGAAGAGGGTGCGGATCAGGGCGAGCGTGGACGGCATCAGGCAGGCGCCGGCGACCCCGAGGAGCGCCCGGGCGGCGATCAGCGCGCCGGGGCTGTGGGCGTAGGCGGCGGCGACGGACGCGAGGCCGAAGAGCGCGGCGCCGCCGAGGAGCAGCCTGCGCCGGCCGACGCGGTCCCCGAGCGCCCCCATGGTGATGAGGAGTCCGGCGAGGACGAAGCCGTACATGTCGAGGATCCACAGCTGCGCGGTGGCCCCGGGGTGGAGGTCGGCGCTGATGGAGGGGATGGCGAAGTAGAGGATCGAGACGTCCATGGAGACGAGGAGGAGCGGCAGCATCAGCACGGCGAGCGCGGTCCATTCGCGGCGGCCGGCGAGGAGGTGTTCCGGTGGTGTCGTGAGCGTCATGCGGGGAGCGAAGCAGCCGTCCGCGTACGGTGCCACGGTCGCCCTAGTGCACCTCACCCCCCTCCGGAGAAGCGGCAGTTCAGGGCCGCGTACGCGGATCGAGGTGCACTAGTACACTGCCGCGGTGACCCCTCCGCCGCCCTACCTCGCCATCGCCGCCTCGATCCGTCGGCGGATCCTCTCCGGCGAGCTGTCCGCCGGTGATCGGGTGCCGTCCACCCGGGCCATCACGCGTGAGTGGGGTGTCGCGATGGCGACGGCGTCCAAGGCGCTGGCGGCGCTGCGCCAGGAGGGTCTGGTCCGGCCCGAGCCGGGTGTCGGCACGGTGGTGGCGGCGCCGGCCTCGGCGCGGCCTGCGACGGGGCTCACCCGGGAGCGGATCGTGCGCGCGGCGCTCGAACTGGCGGATGCCGAGGGCCTGTCCGCGCTCACGATGCGCCGGGTGGCGACCTCGCTGAACACCTCCACGATGGCCCTGTACCGCCATGTCCCGGGCAAGGGCGAGCTGGTGCGGCTGATGACGGACGCGGCCTGCGGGGAGGTGCCGCTCGGGCCGGTGCCGGCGGACTGGCGCACGGGACTCGAGCAAGGGGCGCGGTGGCTGCGCGGGGTGTACACCCGTCACCGGTGGATGGCGCAGGCGATGGCCTCGTTCACCCGGCCGATCGCCTCGCCGAACGCGATGGCGTATCTGGAGTGGGTTCTGGGGGCGCTGCGCGACACGCCGCTGACCCCGTTCGAGAAGCTCCACACGCATCTGGCGATCTTCGCCTACATCCAGGGCCTGGCGCTGGCCGACGATCTGGAGGAGCAGGCCCGCCAGGACACCGGGATGTCGGACGGCGAGTGGATGGACCAGAACGAGCCACGGTTCGACGCGATTTCGGCCGGGGGCGCCTATCCCCTGCTCGACGCGCTCTCGACGGGCGCGGACTTCGAGGTGGACCTGGAGTCGCTCTTCGAATTCGGGCTCCGGAGAACGCTGGACGGCGTGGCGGCCATGATCGACGAAACGTCCGGTTAACGAACACGACCTTTCGGGCACCGGACGATTTCCGGCCAACTTGTTGACGCGCTCCTGACAGACGCCCGTCACTGCTGCCAATCTCTCCCCGACTCGTAAGAGAGTTCGCGCTTCACAGGTACGTGCTCCACAGCTCTGTTTGCTCTGCCCGGACCGTCCCACCCAGTGGTCCGGTACCCCCCTCGCAAAAGGAGTCTGCGTGAGATCCACGCCCAGCCGTCGCGCCACCGCGACCGGCGCTCTGATCGCTGCCGCGGCCATGATCGCCGTCGGCGTCCAGACCGGTTCCGCCTCCGCCGACGACCCCGGCCTGCCCATCGCCCCCAAGGCGCAGGCCGCGGGACAGGCCAACCCCGGCAAGCTCCCGGCCGACCTCTCCCCCGCCCAGCGCACCGCGCTGATACGCGCGGCCGACGCCGACAAGGCGGCGACCGCCAAGGCCCTCGGCCTCGGCGCGCAGGAGAAGCTCGTCGTCCGCGACGTCGTCCAGGACCGCGACGGCACGACCCACACGCGCTACGAGCGCACCTACGCCGGACTCCCCGTCCTCGGTGGCGACATGGTCGTCCAGGAGACCAAGGCGGGCGTGACCCAGGGCGTCACCAAGGCTTCCCGCGCCGAGCTGAAGAACGTCGACACGACCGCCGACGTCGCGCCCGCCGCCGCCGAGAAGCAGGCGCTCGGCGCCGCCGCCGCGGAGGGCTCGAAGAAGACCGCCGCCGAGCGCGCCCCGCGCAAGGTCGTCTGGATGGCGCAGGGTTCGCCCGTCCTCGCGTACGAGACCGTCGTCGGCGGCCTCCAGCACGACGGCACCCCGAACGAGCTGCACGTCGTCACCGACGCCACCACCGGCGCGAAGCTGTACGAGTGGCAGGCCGTCCACACCGGCACCGGCAACACGCAGTACAGCGGCCAGGTGACGCTGGGCACCGCGCCCTCGTACACGCTGACCGACACCGGCCGCGGCAACCACAAGACGTACAACCTCAACCGCGGCACCTCCGGCACCGGAACCCTGTTCTCCGGCGCCGACGACATCTGGGGCGACGGCACCCCGCAGAACCTGGAGACCGCGGGCGCGGACGCGCACTTCGGCGCCGGGGTCACCTGGGACTACTACAAGAACGTGCACGGCCGCTCCGGCATCCGCGGTGACGGCGTCGGCGCGTACTCCCGGGTCCACTACGGCAACGCGTACGTCAACGCCTTCTGGCAGGACTCCTGCTTCTGCATGACGTACGGCGACGGCGCGGGCAACACCAAGCCGCTGACCTCGATCGACGTGGCCGCGCACGAGATGACGCACGGCGTCACCTCCAACACGGCCGGCCTGATCTACAGCGGCGAGTCCGGCGGTCTGAACGAGGCCACCTCCGACATCTTCGCGGCGGCCGTCGAGTTCTACGCCAACAACGCCCAGGACAAGGGCGACTACCTGGTCGGCGAGAAGATCGACATCCGCGGCAACGGCACCCCGCTGCGCTACATGGACAAGCCGAGCAAGGACGGCTCGTCCAAGGACGCCTGGTACTCGGGCATCGGCAACATCGACGTCCACTACTCCTCGGGCCCGGCGAACCACTGGTACTACCTGCTCTCCGAGGGCAGCGGCGCGAAGACCGTCAACGGCGTCAACTACGACTCGCCGACCTCCGACGGCCTGCCCGTCACCGGCATCGGCCGGGACAAGGCGTCGCTGATCTGGTTCAAGGCGCTCACCACCAAGTTCGGCTCGAACACCAACTACGCCGGTGCCCGCACCGGCACGGTCGCGGTGGCCACCGAGCTGTACGGCGCCGGCAGCCCCGAGGTCCTGGCCGTCGAGCACGCCTGGGCCGGCATCAACGTGGGCTCGCGTCCCGGCGGCGGCGAGCCGCAGCCGGGCAAGGTCTTCGAGAACGCGGCCGACGTGTCCATCCCGGACAACGGCGCCGCCGTGACCTCCACGGTCAACGTCACCGGCATCACCGGCAACGCGCCCTCCGCCCTCAAGGTGGACGTGAACATCGTCCACACCTACCGCGGTGACCTCGTCGTCGACCTCGTCGCCCCCGACGGCTCGGTCTACAACCTGCACAACCGCTCCGGCGGCAGCGCCGACAACCTCGTGCAGACCTACACCGTGAACGCCTCCTCGGAGGTCGCCAACGGCGCCTGGAAGCTCCGCGTCCAGGACCGGGCCGCGATCGACACCGGCTACATCAACAGCTTCAAGCTCACCTTCCCGTAACACCGGGTGAGTGACGGACGCCCGGAGGGTTCGCTCCCTCCGGGCGTCCGCGCGTTCCCTAGGCTGGTGGGCATGATCAGGGTGCTGCTCGCGGACGACGAGGCGATGATCCGGGCCGGGGTGCGGGCGATTCTCGGTGCCGACCCGGGGATCGAGGTGGTCGCCGAGGCCGGGGACGGGCACGAGGCCGTCGAACTCGCCCGCAGGCACCGTCCGGACGTCGTGCTGCTCGACATCCGGATGCCGAGGCTCGACGGGCTCGCGGCGGTGGGGGAACTGCGCCGTGCGGCCCCGGAGACGGCGGTCGTGATGCTCACGACCTTCTCCGAGGACGAGTACGTCGCCCGAACCCTCGGCTCGGGGGCGAGCGGCTTCCTGCTGAAGTCCGGCGACCCGAGAGAACTGCTCGCGGGGGTACGGGCGGTGGCCGCCGGGGCCGCGTTCCTCTCCCCCGAGGTCACCCGACGGGTCATCGACCGGCTGCCGACCGGCCGGCTCTCCCGCGCGGCGGAGGCCCGGGAACGGCTGGAGCCGCTGACCGGGCGGGAGCGGGAGGTCGTGTCCCTGGTCGGCGCGGGCCTGTCGAACGGCGAGATCGCGGCGAGGCTGTTCGTGGTGGAGGGCACCGTGAAGGCCCATGTGAGCGCGGTCCTGGCCCGCCTCGGTCTGAAGAACCGGGTACAGCTCGCGATCCTGGCGTACGAGGCGGGGCTGGTGGATCTCGCCTGACGGCCGGGACCGTTGACTTCGGTCAGGGGTCCGGCTCCCGCCTCTCCGGCAAGCTGGGGGGATGCGTCGTGAACGGCTTCGGGATCTTCTGCTCGACCTGGGACTCTGGGCACTGCTCGGCACCCCCGTGCTCCTGCTGCTCGATCCCCATGACGGGGGCTCCTGGCGGCAGATCGCCGTGGGGGTCGTCGTGCTCGGCGCGGCCGTGGCGTGCTGCCGTGCGCTGCCGCTCGTCTCGCTCGCCCTCGTCGTCGCGCTGAGTCTCGCCACCTCCCCCGAGCTCTTCACCGCGCCGTACGCCCTCGCGCTCGTCGTCTTCGGCTATCTCGCCGGACGGCGGCAGCGGCGCACCCGGGGCGCGCTCGCGCTGTTCGCCGCGGTCGCGGTGGTCGGCTTCGCGCTCGTCCCGCTCGCGGACGGAAACGTCTCCCAGGGGTTCACCGTCGTCCTGGTCCTCGCCCTGGCGATCGTCGCCCCCTGGCTGACGGGCCGGTACGTCCACCAGTACGCCCGGCTCGTCCGGGCCGGCTGGGAGCTGGCCGCGCGGATGGAGCGCGAACAGGCCGTCGTCGCCGACCGGGAGCGGCTGCGTGAACGCTCCCGGATCGCGGGCGACATGCACGACTCGCTCGGTCACGACCTCGCGCTGATCGCGCTGCGCGCCGCCGCGCTGGAGGTCGATCCGGAGCTCGGCGCCCGGCAGCAGGCCGCCGCGGGGGAGCTGCGCGTCGCGGCCGCCGACGCGACGGCCCGGCTGCGGGACATCATCGGTGTCCTGCGGGCGGACGAGGGGACGGGGCCGGCCGCCGCCCCGACGGCGCCGGTCGGGGAGACGGTCGAGCAGGTCGTGGAGCGGGCCGGCGCGTCCGGACTGCGGGTGGAGCTGACGGTGACCGGCCCCGGCGGTGGGACACCGCCGATGGTCGACCGCGCGGTCCACCGGCTGGTGGTGGAGTCCCTCACGAACGCGGCCAAGCACGCGCCGGGCGCCCCGGTCCGGGTCGCGCTGGCGCGCGCGGACGGCACGCTGACGGTGTCGGTCTCCAACGGCCCGGCCACCGACGCGGTACCGGACGTCCCGCACCGCCGCGCGGGCACGACCGGCGGCACCGGCCTCGTCGGGCTGGACGAGCGGGTGCGGCTGGCCGGGGGGCGGCTGCGTCACGGTCCCGACGGAGCGGGCGGGTTCGCCGTCGTGGCGGTGCTGCCGCTGGAGCCGGGCGCCCCCGCGTCCCCCGCCGAGCCCGTCGCCGTACGGGAACGGGACCTGGCCCGGCGGGCGGTGCGGCGCGGGCTCGCGCGGGCGATCTGGATCCCCCTCACGCTCGTCGCCGCGCTCGGCCTCGTGATGCTGCTCTTCGGGCTGTGGACGCAGTCCCGGTCCTTCCTGGACCGGGACGACTACGTCTCGCTGCGCGTGGGCGACCCGCTCTCCGCGGACGCCGAACGGCTCCCGCCGCACCCGCTGGACGGCCCGCCCGCCGACGCGCCGCCGCAGCCGCCGGGCATGGACGGGTGCCTGTACTACCGGGCGACGATGACGGCCGCCGTGCCCGTCTACCGCCTGTGCCTCGTCGACGGGCGGCTCGCCGACAAGGCGGTCGTGGGGTGAACCGGCGTCAGTTCGGGTTCCCCGCGTGCGTCAGGGTCTCCCAGGAGACGAAGTAGTTGTCCGTGCCGGAGGGCCGGTGCGCCTCGGTGTAGATCCGGGTGTTCGTCATGGAGATGCCCATCCGGCCCTGGAGGGCGTTGAAGCCGACCTCCGTCACCCGCCCCAGGCCGGGCTTGACCGTTCCGCCGCAGAGCCAGGACGGGACCGCCGTGCCGTTCTCGTACCTGGTGTGGAAGCCGAGCGCGTGCCGCAGCCGTTCGGAGACCTGGGGGTAGAGGTCCGCGCCCTGGATGCGGCTGGTCTCGGCGGTGTGGACGGCGGCGGCGAGGCCCCAGCCGGTGTGGCCGAAGTCCCGGCAGGTCTCCTGGGAGAGGCCGTCCGCGAAGGTGGACTGGCCCTGCCAGTACTTCACGATCTCGTCCCGGGTGTCGATGGAGCTGTTCGGCGGCGGCGCGGGCGTGGCGCCGTCGGTGGAGAGATAGATGTACGCGGGGACCCGGCCGAGATAGGCCTTCACGGCCTTGTCGTAGGCCGCCCGGTCCTCCAGGTGGACGGCGATGCCGAGGGCGGCCTCGGTCATGATGAGTTCCCAGTTGCCGTTCTTCGTCGCGGCCCCGTTGATGATCTCGGGGAGGTAGACGGTGCGGAGCATGGTGGCGAAGCGGCCGGAGTTCGCCCAGCCCCCCGTGTAGGTGTGCTTGATGATCTCGGCTGCGCGAGGCCAGGAGGAGCCGGCCCAGCCGGTCTGGAGCGGGGCGTTGGAATTGGTGTGGTCCTTGATCACGGCCGACCAGGCGTCCATGATCTCGATCGCCTTCCTGGCGTGGCGGTCGTCCCGGGTGATGTACCAGGCGAGGGCCTGGGTGTAGGCGGCGACGGCGTCCTGACGCTCGTCCGTGCAGCCGTGGTTGGGGTTGGAGGACGAGCCGCACTCGACGATCGCGCGCGGTCGGGGCGTGCGGGTCAGGGAGGCGTAGGAGCTCGCCATCATCTGGTCGTGGGCGGCTTTCCAGGGCTGGGCGCCGGCCTGCACCTTCGACCGGACGAAGTCGAGTTGGGGCCGGGACACGACGACGCCGGGGTGGGTGAAGGCCGCGGGGGCGGCCGCCGGGGCGGGACCGGCGGCCCGCGCCGGGGCCGGCTCGGGTCCGGCGGCGGCCGTCGGCGCGAGTGTGACGGCGACGGCCGCCGCCAGGGTGGCGGCAAGGGCGGGGACCAGGGCTCTGAGGCGCATGTGGGGGGTGCCTTTCGTTCCTGTATGTGAACGTCGAGCGGATGAATGAACTCCGCGTCGAGCGTGGAACGTAGAGGACGCCGCATGGACACGTCAAGACCCTGGTCCATACCAATCAACTCGATGGATCAGCGCAGGAGCACACCCGCCCCCTCCACCGTCGTCTCCGTCGGCAGGGCCACCAGACCCAGTTCCGCCGGCGAGGCGAGCAGGGGATGCGAGGGCAGCACCCGGACCGTGCAGCCGTAGGGGCCCGTACGGTCCAGGACGAGCGAGCCCTCGTACGGCACCCGGCCCTCCAGGTCCGGGCCGCCCGCGGGCTTCAGCGCGCACACCCGGGTGTCGACGAGCGCGTCGTCCGGAGTCACCCGCCCGGCGACCGCCTGCACCTCGACGTCGTCCGGGCGCAGTTCGCCGAGCGCCACCCGCACCCGTACCGCCGTCGTCGCTCCGAGTTCCGCGTCGGCCAGGTCCTCGCCGACCTCGCCGATCTCGATGTGGTCGAGGACGACCTTGGGCCAGGCGCCGCGCACCCGCTCCTTCCACGCGGCCAGGTCCCGGGCGGTGCGGGCCGGGAGGGACCGGTGGGCCAGCGCCGCGGGGGCGTACAGCTTCTCCACGTACTCGCGCACCATCCGGTCGGCGAGCACCTTCGGTCCGAGGTCGCCCAGCGTCCTGCGGACCATCTCGGTCCACCGGGCGGGCACCCCGTCCGCGCCCCGGTCGTAGAAGCGCGGGGCGACACGGCGCTCGATCAGCTCGTAGAGCGCGGCCGCCTCCAGGTCGTCACGGCGCTCCTCGTCATGCGCCGCCGCCCCGTCGGCCGTCGGGATCGCCCAGCCGAAGTCGGGCTCGAACCACTCGTCCCACCAGCCGTCCAGGACCGACAGATTGAGACAGCCGTTCAGGGCGGCCTTCATCCCGCTGGTCCCGCACGCCTCCAGGGGGCGCAGCGGGTTGTTGAGCCAGACGTCGCAGCCCGGGTAGAGCTTGCGGGCCATGGCCATGCCGTAGTCGGGCAGGAAGACGATCCGGTGCCGCACCCGCGGATCGTCGGCGAACCGCACCAGCTCCTGCACGAGCCGCTTGCCGCCGTGGTCGGCCGGGTGCGCCTTGCCCGCGACGACGAGCTGCACCGGCCGCTCCGGGTGCAGGAGCAGGGCACGCAGCCGGTCGGGGTCGCGCAGCATCAGCGTGAGCCGCTTGTACGAGGGGACCCGGCGCGCGAAGCCGATGGTGAGCACGTCGGGGTCGAGGACGGAGTCCGTCCAGCCGAGCTCGGCCGCCGCGGCGCCCCGCTGCCGCCACGAGGCCCGCAGCCGTTCCCGTACCTCGGTCACGAGCTGTCCGCGCAGGGTCCTGCGCAGCTCCCACAGCTCGCGGTCGTCGGCCCCCGCCGGACAGCGGCCGACCTCGGGCGCGGTCCACGTCGGCGCGTGGACACCGTTGGTGATCGAGCCGATCGGCACCTCGTCCGGGTCGAAGCCGGGCCACAGGCCGGCGAACATGTCGCGGCTGACGGACCCGTGGAGGGTGGAGACGCCGTTGGCCCGCTGGGCGAGCCGCAGGCCCATGGCGGCCATGTTGAAGAGCCCGGGCTCGCCGCCGAGCGGGGTCTCGTCGCCGAGGGCGAGGATGCGGCCCACGTCGACACCGGGGAGCTCGCCGTCCTCGCCGAGGTGGCGGGCGACCAGGCCGCGCTCGAAGCGGTCGATGCCGGCGGGGACGGGCGTGTGGGTGGTGAAGACCGTTCCCGCGCGGACGGTCTCCAGGGCCGCGTCGAAGTCGAGCCCCTCGCCCGCCAGCTCGCGGATGCGTTCGAGCCCGAGGAAGCCCGCGTGACCCTCGTTGGTGTGGAACACCTCGGGCTCGGGGGTGCCGGTGAGCCGGCAGTGGATGCGGACCGCGCGGACACCGCCGATGCCGAGGAGCATCTCCTGGAGCAGCCGGTGCTCGCTGCCACCGCCGTACAGCCGGTCGGTGACCTCGCGTTCGGCGGGCGCGTTCTCCTCGACGTCGGAGTCGAGCATGAGCAGCGGCACCCGGCCGACCTGCGCGGTCCAGATGTGCGCGTGCAGACTGCGGCCGCCGGGCAGGGCGATGGTGACCCGGGCGGGTGTGCCGTCGTGCTCCCGGAGCAGTGCGACGGGCAGCTCGCCGGGGTCGAGGACGGGGTAGTGCTCCTGCTGCCAGCCCTCGCGGGAGAGGGACTGCCGGAAGTAGCCGTGCCGGTAGAGCAGACCGACGCCGACGAGCGGGACGCCGAGGTCACTGGCGGCCTTGAGGTGGTCGCCGGCCAGGATGCCGAGGCCGCCGGAGTACTGCGGCAGCGCGGCGGTGACCCCGAACTCGGGGGAGAAGTAGGCGACGGAGGCGGGCAGCCCGCCGTTCTGCTCCTGGTACCAGCGGGGGGCGTGCAGATAGTGGTCGAGGTCCTCGGCCGCGGACCGCAGCCGGGCCAGGAAGTCCTGGTCGGCGGCGAGTACGGCGAGGCGTTCGGCGGACACGGAGCTGAGCAGCCGGACCGGGTCGACGTCCTCGCCGCAGCGGGCCCCCGGCCGGACGGCGCGGTCGGCGTCGGCGCGGGAGTCGGAGCCGGGGTCGAGGGAGTCGAAGAGCTCACGGGTCGGCTCGTGCCAGGACCAGCGCAGGTTTCGCGCCAGTTCCGTGAGGGGTCGAAGGGTGTCGGGGAGGACGGGACGCACGGTGAATCGACGGATTGCCTTCACGCGTTCCACCTTCGCAGGGGAGTACGGAGCGGAGCGGACGCACCACGCTGTGCAGCCGACTGAGCATCCCCCTGACGGTAGGCCACCTCGCCCTCCCGGACCACGGCGCGCGGGGGTCGCGCGCCGTGGCACGGGCGGTGGCACGGTGACGGGGAGCGCGCCGCGCCCGGCGGCGCGGCACGTCAGGGCAGCGCGCCGAGCGACACGGTGTAGGGCGATCCCTCGTTGACGGCGGTCGGTTCGCAGGCGCCGGTGGCCGCGTAGCGGGCGGCGATGGCGGCCAGCTCGGCGGCGGGGATCACCTCGTGGATGTCGGTGAACCCGTGCGGGGCCCGCTGGTGCGCCAGATCGATGACGACCTCGGGTCCGAGCCGCCGGTTGGCGAGCTGGAGTGCGGTGGTGGCGGGCCTGCGGTCGCGCTCGTACGCGGCGAGGGCCTCCGTCGGATCGCGGTGGAGGGCGAGGGCGTGGGCGAGGGCCCGGGCGTCGACGACGGACTGGGTGGCTCCGTTGGAGCCGACCGGGTACATCGCGTGGGCCGCGTCCCCGATCAGGGTGGTGCGGCCGTGGCTCCACCGTTCGAGCGGCTCGCGATCGACCATCGGATACTCGTGGGCGGTTTCGGCGGCCCGCAGCACCTCGGGCACGCTGACGCCGTCGAACTCCCACCCCTCATAGAGGTGCAGGAACGTTTCTACAGGGACCGGACGGTTCCAGTCCCCCCGGAACTCCTCGTCCGCGACGTCGGCGGGCCCGGCGAGCGCCCAGTTCACCACGGCCTCGTTCCCCGACCGGAGCAACGGATAGACCACGGCCTTCCGCCGGTCGTCGCCCGCGATGAACATGAACGAGCCGACGGCACGCGCCGGCATCCGCGAGACGCCGCGCCACACCAGCTGCCCGTTCCAGGGAGGACTGCCCTCACCCGGGTTCAGGGCGGCCCTGACCGCGGAGCGGATGCCGTCCGCGCCGATGAGCACGTCGGGTTCCAGGGAGGCCCTGCCGCGCCGGGCGCCGTCGCGGTGCTCCAACTGGACACGGGGACGGCCGTCGGGCAGCGGTTCCACCCGGGTGACCCGGACTCCGGTGACCAGGGCGGCCGCGCCGAGCCGTTCCCGTACCGCGTCGGCGAGGACCTGCTGGAGGTGGGCGCGGCGGATCGAGAGCTGCGGCCAGCGGTATCCGGCGCCGAGCCCGCGCGGTTCACGGGAGATCAGACCGCCGCAGCGGTGGTAGTAGCGCAGTTCGCGGGTGCGCAGGGCGCCGGCCTCAAGGCGCGGGAGCAGCCCCAGCACGTCCAGCTCACGGACGGCTGGCGGCAGGAGGTTGAGGCCCCCGCCGACGCACCGGTGCTCCCTGGTCGACTCGACGACGGTGACACGGTCGAATCCCGCCGCATGCAGGGCGAGGGCGGTGGTGAGCCCGGCGATGCCGCCGCCGGCGACGACGACGTGCAGGAGCCCGTTGCCGGGCAGATCGCGCCCGCCGTCGGGCAGGAAGGGTTCGTACGGGGTGCCGTGCGTCATCGGGACCTCCCTCAACACGCGGCGTCGCCGGAACGGGCTCCGGACTCCCTGCCGGATCGGCGGCCGGAGCCGTCGGGCCTCGCACGGTCCGCGCGCGCTCCGGTCGCGTGGCGCGCCATGGTCTCGTTGTCGCGGGTCAGGTCGAGGATCGAGCGCAGCAGGGCGATCGGGGCACCGCCGCTCCCCTCCTCGTACAGCCGCAGGTCGTCCGCGTACGCCTTCCGCGCGACGCCCAGATGGCGGGCGCGGAAGGTCTTGAGGATGCGGAGCACCCGGCCCAGGGCCTCCGCGGACGCGGCCAGTTGCGGGGGCAGCCGCTCGACGTTCTCCCAGCTGACGGCCGCGGAGAGCTTGCTGACGGCGGAGACCCCGCCGGCGTGCCGGGCGTGGAAGTCCCGCCAGGACGGCAGGCTGTACGGGAGGGAGTCGGCGAGGAACCCGTCGTACTCCGGGTTCGAGCGGTCGCACTGCCAGAGCGTCAGATCGACCAGCCAGAGCGGGACCTGGGCGGCGGCGGGACCGAGGTAGTCGCGTCCCGCGACGTCGATCTCCTCGAAGTAGGGGCGCAGGGTGAGCGCGAAGAACTCCGGGCTGACGTGGGCGACCGTGTGGTCGATGGAGTCGACCATCGTCTGCAGGTGCTGAGCCACGCGGTCGAGGGCTCCGGCGAAGCCGGGGTCGTACGGTTCGAGCCTGGCGAGCCGGGAGCAGGTGTCGAGGGCGGCCACGAGTCCGGGGAAGACCATCCGGACGGCTTCCTGGAGGTGGGCCTCCATGGGGTGGCCGGTGTACGTCCGCCTTCGGGCCCCTGACGGGTTCCAGGTCGTGTAGTGGTGCACGGTGTCGCGGGGCACCATGTCGGTGCGGCGGCCGAGGAGTTCGAGGACGGGCAGGACCTCGGGGACGGCGGCCACGGGCTGGATGCCGTGGCGCTTGAGCGAGCCGAGCAGCATGCCGAGGTCGCGCATCGCGGCGAGCGCGTCGATCACGCTCCACTCGGCGGCCAGGTCGGGGTCGGGGACGAGGGTGCGCAGGGCGACCGTGAGCGCGGGCCCGTCGGCGTCGCCGTTCATCGCGGGTAACGCGGCGAGGACCGCGTCGGCGCCGAGCGGGTCGGCTGCGCGTATGTCGGCGAGGCGGTAGCGCGGGTCGCCGCGTTCTTCGAGTCGGGGCGCGACAAGGTCGTACAGGGCCAACGGAATGCCCCTTCCGGTCGGGGCTCGTTCGCCTCGGGGGCGCGCGTCGAACGGGCGCACTCCCCTTCGGCTCACTCGCCGAGGTCTACGTGGTCACCGTGGTTCGGCCACTCGCCCGCGGCGTGGCGGCGCCGGGGTGGGCATGGGCAGGCGCAAGCGTACGGAGATCAACGTGGCCACGGCGGCGAATGCCCCTCCGACGAGCAGAGCGGCCCGGAAGCCGTCGGTCTGGGCGGCCGCGGTGGCTGATTCGGTACGGGTGGTGGCGACGGCCACGAGGAGCGCGAGACCGAGGACCGAGCCGAACTGCTGGCTCGTGTTGACCAGCCCGGAGGCCAGTCCGGTCTCTTCGGGCGCGGCCTCGGCCGTCGCGGCGACGTTCGTGGTGACCACGACGAGCGGCAGGGCCGCGCCCAGGAGGAGGCTGGGGGCGAGGACGGTGGTGAGGAAGCCGTCGTCGGGGGTGAGCGAGAGGGCCAGCCAGACGGTGCCGGCACACAGCAGCGCGAAGCCGAGGGTCATGGTCCGGGTCAGTCCGAGCCGGAAGATGAGCCGGCCGGTCTGCGGGGCGACGGCGACGACCACGAGGGAGAGGGGCAGCAGGCCGAGGCCGCCGCCGAGGGGCGAGTACCCGAGGACGCTCTGCAGATGGACGCTGACGAGGAAGAACATCGGGAAGAGCGTCATCTGGGCGAGGGCGCTGAGGACGTTGGCGCGCAGGAGGGCGGGGCGCGCGAGGACGGTCGGGGGCACGAGAGGCCGGGCGGACCGTGTCTCGACGGCGGCGAAGGCGGCGAGCAGGGCGAGTCCGCCGGCGCCCGCGCCCAGGGTCGGCGCGGACAGCGGGCCGTTCTCGGCGGCGCCGACGAGCGCGTAGGCGACGAGCCCGAGACCGCCGGTGCCGGTGAGGGCCCCCGCGAGGTCGAAGCGGCCGCCTCCCGGGGCGCCGCGGGCCCCTTCGAGCATGCGGAGGGCGAGGGCGCCCAGGAGCGCGGCGGCGAGGACGTTGAGCCACATCGTGGACCGCCATCCCAGGAGGTCGGTGAGGACTCCTCCGAGTACGGTCCCGAGCACCCCGCCGAGGCCGCCCATCGCGGCGAAGGCGCCGAGCGCCTTGTGGCGGGCGGGCCCGTCGGGGAAGAGGACGAGCAGCAGGGCGAACGCGGCGGCCGCGGCGAGCGCGGCGCCGGCGCCCTGCGCGGCGCGGGCGGCGACCAGGACGCCCGTGCCCGGCGCGAGGGCGCCGACGGCGGAGGCGGCCGCCAGCAGCCCGAGCCCGGCGAGGAGCACCCGCCGGTGCCCGAGCAGATCGGCGACCCGCCCGCCGAGCAGCAGCAGCCCTCCGAAGGTGATCAGATACGCGTTCGCCACCCAGGAGAGCCCGGCGGCCCCGGCGCCGAGGTCGGCGCCGATGGAGGGCAGGGCGACGTTGACGACGGCGGTGTCGAGGATGAGCAGCAGCTGGGTGGCGGCGAGCAGCGCGAGAGCACCGCGCGATCCACGGGTCTTCGCCGTCGGGGCCGGTGCGGCGCCGGGCGCCCCGCCCGTCGGGCCCCCTGTCATCGGACGGTCCCGAGGTCGTACCCGTCCAGACATGCCTGGGCGAGGCCCTCGCAGTGGTCGGCCGCGCCCGCCCAGGTCTGCATCGTCAGGTAGACGTGCGGGGCGCCGTGGTAGAAGCGCTCGTACTGCTCGTGCCGTCCTGCGAACTCCGAACCGAGCGCGTCCCAGGCGAGCTTGAGGAGTTTGATGCGGTCCTCGGCGGGGTGCCCGGGGCTGCGGAAGTACCGCTGGACGAGTCCGCCGAGCTCGGGGTGGAGCAGGTCGCGGCCGCTCGCCGGGGTCTGGACGAGCGCACCGCCCGCGAGCAGCTTGATGTCCTGGACGGCCCGGGGGTACAGCTCGCCGGCCATGATGCGCTGCGCGAAGGAGATGTCCCGCCCGGGCCGCACCCCGCCCCGCCCGCCGTCCACCTCCTCGTACGACGCCTCGGCGGCGAGCACGAAGGACTTGGCCTGCGCGACCATCCCGAGGAGCCGTCCGATCGCCTGGGTGACGGCCGGCAGCGTGTCGGTGCCGTTCGACCGGGCGATCAGGATCGCGAGTCCGGTGAGGAACTCCAGCTTGGTCCAGAAGCGGGTGGCGGACTGGTGCACGAGGTTCAGATAGGCGGGGGTGTCCCACCAGATCGCGGAGGTGGCCGCGGGATCGCGGTAGGTCAGCACCCGCTCCCAGGGCACGAAGACGTCGTCGCAGACGAGCAGCGCGTCGTTCTCGTCGTAGCGGGAGGAGAGCGGCTGGTCGAAGACCGACCGGGCCTGCCCCTCGTACGAGACCCGCGATATGAGCGTGAGCCCGGGCGTGTCCGCCCGTAAGGAGAAGGTCAGCGCCCGGTCGAGGTCGTCGGCGGCGAGCGGCTCGATGGTCCCGACCAGGATCTCGTCGGCGAAGACGGCGCCGGTGCCGATGGTCTTGGCGCCGCGGACGACGATCCCGTCGGCCCGGTCCTCGACGACCCGGACGCCCTCTCCCGCCGGGTTCGTGAGCGTGAACGCGCAGTGCAGCCCGCCCTCGGCGAGCCGCCGGTGGAACGCGAGCGCGTTCTCGGCCCCGCCGAAGCACTCGGTGTCGAACACCTCGGGCGCGGCGGCGAACCCGGCGGCGCCGGAGGCCATGTAGTCGGGGGTGCGCCCGAGGAAGCCGTAACTCGCCTCGGCCCACACCTTGTACGCCCCCCTGCGCGCCACCAGATCCTCGTACGACCGGGGCACGGCGCAGGCGCGATGCACCCCGCCCTGGACGAGCGCGGGGGCGTGCGGCGAGTCGTGGGCGAGGTCGAAGAGCCGGGCGAAGGAGGCGGCGGTGGCCCGGAAGGCGGGATGCGTGGTGACGTCCTTGACCCGCTCCCCGTCGAGCCAGACCTCCCGCCCGTCGCGCAGTGCCTCCAGATACTCCTGCCCGGACCTCGTCACGTCAGCATCGCCTCTCCTCGCGAACCACGACAGCACCCGCGGGGCGGGCACGGCCCCGAGCTTTCATCGCGAGCCGGTGCGAGGCAATGAACGTCCGTCCAGCGCTCCTTAAGAACCGTCCAGCCGCCTCGGGTTCACGAGGGGTTCGCGGTCGTAGGAGGCGCGCTAACCGGTGGGGCTGCCGCCCTCGGGCGACTTCGCGACGAACGACCCCAGGCCGGGCTCGGTGTAGATCAGCCCCTCCTCGCGGAGCGCACGGTGCACTTTCTGGCCGGTCGCGCCGGCGATGCCGAACTCCTCCTGGAGCTGGATCACCGAGGGAATGCGCGTCCCGGCTGCGTAGGTGCCATCGGCGATGCGCTTCCGGAGGACGGCGGCAACCTGGCGCCATCGGGGCTGGTCGGGGGCAAATTCCATCACGATCGCCACGCTAAGCAAGCCATCGCACATCAGGCGAGATGGGCCACACCTAGCACGCTATAGCGTGCTAGGTGTACGCTCCGGAGCACCAAGGACCCCGGCGAGGTGGCTAGACCTCCCGGGGCATGGCCAACGCTTCGAAGGAGCGTCGACATGTCAGACCTTATCCGCGCCCTCGCCCTCTGGGTGAGGCTGCTGCTCGCGCCGACCCCGAGCAACCGACACCAACCACACACGGCCGCCTTCCGCCCCGCGACCCAACCCCCGGAGCCGGCGCGACCTTCCACCCCGCGCTCCCCGTACGGGCTCGACGAGCCGCTGGACGCCGACGAGACGGCCATGGTCCGGCCGTACCTCCTCGCGCACGAACGGCGGGCGCACCAACTCCAGCGGCGGCTCGCCCTGGTACTGGCGGCGGATTTCGGCATCGACCTGGACACACGGGACGTGCACGGGCTGGGGGTGGCCTGATGGAGGGCACATGCGAGGTGTGCGGTACGGCGGCACCAGACCCACTGATCAAGGAAACGACGCCCGGCGAGGTCCACCGTCAGATCTGCCACTCGTGTGCAACGGCCACCCCACCACCCGGCCCCCGCAAGCCGGTCCGCATGTGCGTCCGCTGCGCCCGGATCACCACGACCCCGATCACCGTCTCGGAGGTCCACCAGGCCTCCGGCCCGGGCTTCAACGTCTACGCCTGCCCCGACTGCGCCCCACACTTCCCTCCGCTGCCGGACGCACTCGACCTGCTCGCGACCGGCTGGCGCAGACGGGAGGGAGACGAGCGGTGATCACCGACAGTAGCCGCCGCCCCAGAGGCATCCACCGGCGAGCCCCCGCCCGGCAGTTACGGGAAGCACAGCAGCACAAACACCTCGCCGAACCCTGAGCCCGCCGCCGCCGCCTGGCCATGAACCGCCAAACCAGGCGGCCGGTACGGCGGGAAGCGACCTCTTAGGGACAGGCGCGTTTCATGACGGCGCTGGCGCGCCCGCACCGCGCTTCGCCCCACCGATCGAAGAATCGGCGGGGCGAAGCGTTTGAAACTGGGAGGCATTCGACGTCATCCCGTCGGCCGGAAGTGACGTCAGTCGTCGTCCGCCTCCAGTTCGTGGATCTCGGGCCATTCCGGCATCCAGTCCGTCTCGATGTCCCCACGGAGGGTGCCCACGAGCCATTCCTCAAGGGGAAGGCTCGTCTCGTGCCAGTCACCCCAGTTGCGTCGGAACGCGGAGACCGTCCAAGGCTCCCCCGGGCCGTGGGGCACGAGGAAGAGTCGGTCGCCGTCGATCGTGTGGCCCCAATGGAGCATCCCCGCCGCTTCCGGCAGGACGGGATCGACGATCAGCCGCGATTCACCGCGCTTCACGTAGCCACTCATCCACTCTCCCTTCTCCTCCAGGGAGAGCGGGCCGAAGAGGTAGAGGAAGCCGTCGACCATCACGTCCCCGTAGGACGACAGCACGCGGTGAACTTCCGCGGGC
This sequence comes from Streptomyces sp. NPDC047971, assembly GCF_040653355.1. NCBI lineage: Bacteria > Bacillati > Actinomycetota > Actinomycetes > Kitasatosporales > Streptomycetaceae > Streptomyces > Streptomyces sp. NPDC047971. The sequence goes on from NZ_JBEZNW010000006.1 coordinate 36,677, forward strand.
AGGTCGACTCCCCAGCCCTGCTCGACGCCCGCCAGGGTGCGCTCGGGCCAGGGAGAGCGCCCCAGGATCCGGGACAGATCGTCAGAAGACGAAGACATCCGCATACCTTTCCGTTCCCAACATCTGTATGTGGCCGCGGCCGTGTTGTCGAACTCGCTTCGCACATCGACCGTTCCCATGGAGAAGAACTGCACCTTGGTCGGCATCGCCGAGGAAGGGTCGCCGTATACAGGGATGACCTACACAAAGGCGACAGCAAAAGACACAGGCCGCACGAAACGCACTGAGCCCCTCAGAGCACGATCAAAAGAGGCGCAGTACATCCGCGCATGGAGTCCGCGAGCAAGAGGCCCCTGCGTCCGCCTCAGTCCCGCATTCTCACGAACGACTTTCCGCCGAACCGAAGCCGAGCCCGTGCGGCGGCAGCCCGCCCACCCTCACGCCGCCCTCTCCGCCCCCGTCCGGTACTCCCCCGGTGTCACCCCGAACCACTTGCGGAACGCCAGGTGGAAGCCGACCGCGCTCTGGTAGCCCACCCGTGCCGGGACCGCCGACTGGGGGATCGAGGTCTCCGTCAGGAGGCGGGCCGCCTCCTGCATGCGGCGGCTCGTCAGGTGGCGGGCCGGGGACTCGCCGACGAGGGCGCGGAAGGCCGCCGTGAACGCGGAGCGGGACATGCCGACCTCGCGGGCCAGGGAGTCGATCGTCCACGCCTCGGCGAAGCGGGTGGCGATCACCACCAGGGCGCGGCTGATCCCCGGATGCCGCAGCATCGGGAGCGACGTCGGGTTGTCGGCGAGTTCGCGCAGCAGCGGGCGCAGGGCGAGGACCAGGGCCATCTCGAAGGCGCGCAGGGTGATCAGCCGGTCCCCTGGGCCCACGGGCCGGTCGGGTGAGGCCAGGAGGCTGAGCGTGTCGCGGAGCAGCGGTTCGCGGTCGACCTGGGCACCGTCGAGGACGAGCGCCCAGGGCAGTGAGGTGTAGAGGCCGGTCGCGGCGCTGATGTCGTAGTGCAGTCCTGCGCAGAGCAGCCGGCTCTGCGGCCCCGGGCCGTCGATGACGATCTCGCCCGACGTGCCGGGCCGCCGCTCGGGCAGGACGGCCTTGAGCGGGACCCCCTGGCGGTCCGGCCGGTCGGCGAGCCGGTGGGCGGTGCCGGTCGGGAAGACGATCAGGTCGCCGGCGCTCAGCTGCAGCGGCGTCCGGTCCTCGGCGGTGATCCAGCACCCGCCCTCGACGATGTAGTGCAGCACGGCGCAGCTCTGTTCGGCGTCCCCCTCGATGGCCCAGGGCGCGCGGACGTGCCAGCGGCTGTCGAAGACGCCGGTGAGACGCAGCGGTTGGAGCAGCTCGCTCAGGAGGTCGTCGTGCTCGCCCCCGTGCCGGTCGTCACGGTCGGTTCCCACCATGTCCATGGACGATCCTTCAACTTCCGCCCCGGTTTGTTAATTGAACGGACGAAGCAGCCGCCGCCAGCCTGAGAGAGCCGTCACGGCAACAGCGACAGCCTATCGAAGGGCCTCAACCACACATGTCCAGAGAGATACCGATGCGCGTAGCGGTCGTGGGAGCGACCGGCTTCCAGGGCGGCGCGATGGCGCGTCTGCTCGCCGAGCGGCACCACCGGGTGCGGACGCTCACCCGCCGCCCCGCGGGCGACCGCCCGCCGCTGCCCGACGCCACGTTCGTGGCGGGCGACCTGGCGCGCCCTGAGGACGTGCGGCGGCTCTTCGAGGGAACGACCCATGCCGCGGTGACGTTACCGCTGGTGTACGAGCCGGAGCGGGTACGGCTGTACGCCCGCAACATCGCCCTCGCGGCCCTGGACGCCGGTGTCGCGCGGTTGGTCCTCAACGCCAACACCCGTGTTCCGCAGCGCCCGACGGCGGTGCCCGCCTTCGAGACCCGGCGGATCGCCGAGGAGGTGCTGCGCGACAGCGGCGTCCCGCTGGTCGTCGTACGGCCTCCGGTCTATCTGGACAACCTCTTCTCCCCGTGGAACGGCCCGGCCCTCGTCGACGAGGGCGTCCTCGCCTATCCGCTGCCCCCGTCCACGCCGACGGCGTGGATCTCGCACCGGGATCTGGCGGAGGCCGTGTACGCGGCGCTGACCGTGGACGGCCTCGACGGCCGCACCTTCGACATCGGCGGTACGCACTCGCTGACCGGCCCGGAGCTCGCGGACGCGTTCGGCCGGGGGCTGGGCCGGAGGGTGCGGTACGTCCAGCTGCCGCCGGCGGTGTTCCAGCGCGGCCTGGCCCAGCTGCTCGGCCCGGACACGGCGTCCGGGGTCGCCGGGATCTACCACTACATGGCGACGGGGGCCGACCCGCTGCTCCTCGCGGCCGACCAGGGGGTCGCGGCCGGGGTCCTCGGTGTGCGGGCGGCACCGGTGGACGAGTGGGTGACCCGGCAGCCGTGGCAGGTGTGGGCCGGCGACACGGAGGAGCAGTCGCCGTCGGCCCAGGGCTGATCGCGACCGCCGGACGGCCCGAGCCCCCGCCCTCGGCCGTACTCGGACTCCGTCCCCGATCAACGCAGCGAACCGACAGGCCCCATCCGCACGCCCGTTCGTGAACCGGCCCCGTCCCACAAGGACGGGGCCGGAATCTTGTGCGTGCCGTGTGCTTGTCCGTACGGCTACGTCCTAGTAGTTAACAAAGCGCCGGATTGGCCACCGGAAGTCGGTGGAAGGCTTGCCCGGTACACCCCCGTAGACCCGCCATCCGAGTGAACGCGCACAGGAGCGGCCATGCCCGCAACCCGCCAGCCGTCGACGGAGCTACAAAGAGCGCACCACCACCCGCACCCCCGTAAACCCTCAGGTGATGCTGTGAATCCGCTCATGGGACGTATTCCCGTACTGGACGTCCACCCGCTGGTCGACTGCGGTCGCCGCCCCGCGAAGGCGGTGGCCGGTGAGACCTTCGAGGTGACGGCCACCGTCTTCCGCGAGGGCCACGACGCCGTCGCCGCCAATGTCGTGCTGCGTCGCCCGTCAGGACGGCCCGGCCCCTGGATCCCGATGCGTGAACTGGCCCCCGGCACCGACCGGTGGGGCGCCGAGGTCACGCCGGACGTCGAGGGCCGGTGGACGTACACGGTCGAGGCGTGGAGCGACCCCCTCGCCACCTGGCGGCATGCCGCCAGGATCAAGATCCCGGCGGGGATCGACTCCGAACTCGTCCTCGCCGAGGGCGCCGAGCTCCACGAGCGGGCCGCGAAGGGCGTCCCGAAGAAGGGCGGCGGCCGGGAGGCCGTGCTGGCGGCCGCGGACGCGCTGCGCGACGAGAGCCGGTCCGCCGCCGCGCGGCTCGCGGCGGCGCTCGCCCCGCAGGTGACGGGGGTCCTGGACCGGCACCCGCTGCGCGAACTGGTCAGCTCCTCGCCCGCGTTGCCGCTCCAGGTGGAGCGCGAGCGCGCGCTGTTCGGCTCCTGGTACGAGTTCTTCCCGCGCTCGGAGGGCGTGAAGAAGGTCCGCGGCAGGACGGTCCCGGGGAATTTCCGTACCGCGGCGGAGCGACTTCCGGCCATTGCCGCGATGGGGTTCGACGTCGTCTATCTGCCGCCCATCCACCCCATCGGCACCACCCATCGCAAGGGCCCCAACAACGCGCTCTCGGCGAGTCCGAACGACGTCGGTGTCCCGTGGGCGATCGGCTCCCCGGAGGGCGGTCACGACGCGGTCCATCCGGACCTGGGCACGATCGAGGACTTCGACGCCTTCGTGGCGCGCGCGCGTGAGCTGCGCCTGGAGATCGCCCTGGACTTCGCCCTCCAGTGTTCCCCCGACCACCCGTGGGTGGAGAAGCACCCGGAGTGGTTCCACCACCGCCCGGACGGCTCGATCGCGTACGCGGAGAACCCGCCGAAGAAGTACCAGGACATCTATCCGATCGCCTTCGACCGGGACATGGACGGCATCGTCGCCGAGACGGTGCGGGTCCTGCGGCACTGGATGGACCACGGGGTACGGATCTTCCGCGTCGACAACCCGCACACCAAGCCGGTGGTCTTCTGGGAGCGGGTCATCGGCGAGATCAACCGGGCCGACCCGGACGTGATCTTCCTGGCGGAGGCGTTCACCCGGCCGGCGATGATGCGCACCCTGGGCGCGATCGGCTTCCAGCAGTCGTACACGTACTTCACCTGGCGCAACACCAAGGCGGAGCTGACGGAGTACCTCACGGAGCTCTCGGGTGACGTGGCGGCGCAGATGCGGCCGAACCTCTTCGTCAACACCCCGGACATCCTGCACGCCTACCTCCAGCAGGGCGGCCGGCCGGCCTTCGAGGTGCGGGCGGTGCTCGCCGCCACCCTCTCGCCCACCTGGGGCGTGTACGCCGGCTACGAGCTCTGCGAGGGCACCGCGCTCCGGGACGGCAGTGAGGAGTACCTCGACTCGGAGAAATACCAACTCCGGCCCCGTGACTGGGAGTCGGCCGAGCGCTCGGGCGCCTCGATCGCCCCGCTCATCACCACGCTCAACCGTGTCAGGCGTCGCCATCCCGCCCTGCGGCAGCTTCGGAACCTGACGTTCCACGCGACGGACAACGACGCGGTGATCGCGTACAGCAAGCGATCGGGCTCGAACACCGTTCTGGTGGTCGCCAACCTCGATCCTCACCACACCCAGGAGGCCACGGTCTCGTTGAACATGCCGGAACTCGGCCTCGACTGGCCCGAGACCGTTCCGGTGCGCGACGAGCTCACCGGAGAGACCTATCACTGGGGCAGGGCCAACTATGTGCGCCTCGAGCCGGGCATCACGCCCGCGCACGTCCTCACCCTGCGACCGTCCCCGCAGACCGGAGGGTCACCCACATCATGACTGTCAACGAACCCGTCCCCGACACCTTCGAGGACACGCCCGCCAAGGACCGTGACCCGGACTGGTTCAAGCGGGCCGTGTTCTACGAAGTGCTCGTCAGGTCCTTCCAGGACAGCAACGGGGACGGCGTAGGCGATCTCAAGGGCATCACGTCCAAGCTGGACTATCTGCAGTGGCTGGGCGTCGACTGCCTCTGGCTGCCGCCGTTCTTCAAGTCCCCGCTGCGGGACGGCGGCTACGACGTCGCGGACTACACGTCCGTGCTGCCGGAGTTCGGCGATCTCGCCGACTTCGTGGAGTTCGTGGACGCGGCGCACCAGCGCGGGATGCGTGTGATCATCGACTTCGTCATGAACCACACGAGCGACCAGCATCCGTGGTTCCAGGAGTCGCGCGCCAACCCCGACGGGCCGTACGGCGACTACTACGTCTGGGCCGACGACGACAAGCAGTTCCCGGACGCCCGGATCATCTTCGTCGACACGGAGACGTCGAACTGGACCTTCGACCCGGTGCGCAAGCAGTACTACTGGCACCGGTTCTTCTCGCACCAGCCGGACCTCAACTACGAGAACCCGGCGGTGCAGGAGGAGATCCTCTCGGCCCTGAAGTTCTGGCTGGACCTCGGCATCGACGGCTTCCGGCTGGACGCCGTGCCCTACCTGTACCAGCAGGAGGGGACCAACTGCGAGAACCTCCCCGCCACCCACACCTTCCTCAAGCAGGTCCGCAAGGAGATCGACGACCACTACCCCGACACGGTGCTGCTCGCCGAGGCGAACCAGTGGCCCGAGGACGTGGTCGACTACTTCGGGGACTTCGCCTCGGGCGGCGACGAGTGCCACATGGCGTTCCACTTCCCGGTGATGCCGCGGATCTTCATGGCGGTGCGGCGGGAGTCGCGCCACCCGGTCTCCGAGATCCTGGCCAAGACCCCGGCGATCCCGGCCCACTGCCAGTGGGGCATCTTCCTGCGCAACCACGACGAGCTGACGCTCGAGATGGTCACGGACGAAGAGCGCGACTACATGTACGCGGAGTACGCCAAGGATCCCCGGATGCGGGCCAACATCGGCATCCGACGGCGGCTGGCCCCGCTGCTCGACAACGACCGCAAGCAGATGGAGCTGTTCACCGCGCTGCTCTTCTCGCTGCCCGGCTCGCCGGTGCTGTACTACGGCGACGAGATCGGGATGGGCGACAACATCTGGCTGGGCGACCGGGACGGGGTGCGGACCCCGATGCAGTGGACGCCCGACCGGAACGCGGGCTTCTCGTCCTGCGACCCGGGCCGGCTCACCCTGCCGGCCATCATGGACCCGGTCCACGGCTACCAGGTCACCAATGTCGAGTCGGGCATGAGCTCGCCGTCCTCGCTGCTCCACTGGACGAAGCGGATGATCGAGATCCGTAAGCAGAACCGGGCCTTCGGGCTCGGCTCGTACACGGAGCTGCCGTCGTCCAATCCGGCGGTGCTCGCCTTCCTCCGGGAGGACGGCGACGATCTGGTGCTCTGCGTGAACAACTTCTCGCGGTTCGCGCAGCCGACGGAGCTGGACCTCAGGCAGTTCGACGGGATGAGCCCGGTGGAGCTGATCGGTCAGGTGCGCTTCCCGGCCATCGGCCAGTGGCCGTACCTGCTCACCCTGGCGGGTCACGGCTTCTACTGGTTCCGGCTGAAGGCCCCGGCGGCCGGCGGCCGACCGGCGAGCCGACCGACGGACTGACGGATCGACGGACCGACGACGCGCCGCCCGACGGCTCGTCCGACGGCTCGTCGAACCGCTCTTCCGACGGCTCGTCCGAAGAACTGACCGAAGAACGGCCAACTGCCCGGGGTGGAGCGGGTTTCCCCCGCGCCACCCTGGGCACTGTGTCCCACACACGGTCGATTCAGGTCCATACGGGCCTTCTTGTCGGGCCCGTACGGATCTTCCCCTCCCGACACGTCCCGCACATCCGGACAGTCGAAGCCGCCATCCGGGACACTTTGCGCATTTGAACTCGATTCACACGAACTCGATTCTGCGCCCCCCGGGGAAAGGACGCGATGCCATGCCGGAGACCGCATCCACCACCCGGGCCCCGGCCGCCCTCCTCCCGTCACTCGCTCCCCTGCTCCATGAATGGCTGCCCCGGCAGCGCTGGTTCGCGGGCAAGGGCCGCCGGGTCATCGGATTCACGCTGGAAGCGGCCACCGAGCTGCTGCCGCTGGACGGCGCGGGACCCGGGCTGCTGCACCTCCTCGTACGGGTGGAACAGCCGGGCCGCCCGGCCGGCACACCCGCCGACTGCTACCAACTGCTCCTGGGCGTAAGGACCCAGCTGCCGCCCCGTCTCGCCCCCGCCCTGATCGGGCGGATCCGGCAGGGGCCGCTGGCCGGCCGGGCGGTCTACGAAGGGCTGCGCGATCCGCGGCTCGCCGGGCTGCTCTACGAACGGCTGCGCACACCGGGCCGGATCGGTCCGCTCGGCTTCCACCGCACCGTCGAACTACCGCCCTCGCTCGCGCCCCGGATGCTGGACGCCGAGCAGTCCAACTCCTCCATCGTGTACGGCGATACGTACATCCTGAAGATCTTCCGCCGGGTCAGCCCCGGCGCCAACCCCGATCTGGAGCTGCCGCTCGCACTCGCGCGGGCGGGCTGTTCCCGGGTACCGGCGCCGGTGGCCTGGTTCGAGTCGGGGGCCAGCACCCTCGGTGTCCTCCAGCCGTACCTCCGGGACTCCCGGGACGGCTGGCGACTCGCCCTCGACGCCCTCGCGGACGGGCGGGAGTTCACCGAGGAGGCACACGCCCTGGGCCGGGCCACGGCCGAGGTGCACCTCGCGCTGGCGACCGCGCTGCCGACCGAGCGGCTGCGCCGCACGGAGACGGAGCATCTGGCCGGGGAGATGGACCAGCGGCTGCACGCGGCCGCGCAGGCCGTACCGGCGCTGCTCCCGTACGTCCCCGGTCTGCGCGCCGTCTTCGCGGCGGCGGGCGGCGCCGTCGGCTCCGGTCTGCTCCAGCGGGTCCACGGCGATCTGCACCTCGGACAGACGCTGCGGGCGGCGGACGACGGCGGCTGGACGGTGATCGACTTCGAGGGGGAGCCCGCGAAGCCGCTCGCCGAGCGGTGCCGCCCGCAGCCGGCGGTCCGCGACGTCGCGGGGATGCTCCGCTCCTTCGACTACGCGGCGCGCACGCACCGCCCGTGGAACGCCGAGTGGGCGGCCCGCTGCCGCGCGGCCTACTGCACCGGCTACGCCGAGGCGTCGGGCACGGACCCGCGCACGGACCCGGCGCTGCTGCGGGCGTACGAGACGGACAAGGCGGTCTACGAGGTCGTCTACGAGGCCCGCCACCGCCCGGACTGGCTCCCGGTGCCCATGTCCGCGATCGAACGCCTGGCGGGAGCGGAGTGACACCCGCCACCCCCGTTGCGGGCAGTCGTTCCGCCGGGCTGGGGGCACCCCCAGCCCTGGGGAACGCCTGCCCACGACCCAGGCGCATGAGTGGGTGCGGGCAGAAGCCCGCCGACGCGCGCGCGGCGCGCGCGGAGCCCATTCGGCGGAGTGTCCTGTGCGGGGCCCGCGCCGTTGCGGTTGCGTGGGAACCGGCGCATTTCCCCACCCCATCCTTCGACCCCCCTTGCAGGAGGCATCCCCGTGACCGCCCGATCCGCTCGCAAGACGGCAGTGCCCCCGGCGAAGACACCCGCGCCCCGGGCGGCCCAGGATCCCGTACGGAAGGTGAAGAAGGCGCCGCCACTCGACGCGGGGGACCGGGCACGGCTGCTCGCTGGGGAGCACCACGACCCGCATGCCCACCTCGGCGCCCACCCCGTCCGCGGCGGCATCGCGATCCGGGTCCTGCGCCCGTACGCCCGCGAGGTCGCCGTCCTCGCCAAGGGGAAGCGCACCACCCTGCACGACGAGGGAGACGGCTTCTTCTCCGGCGTCCTTCCGCTGCTGCGCAAGGTCCCCGAGTACGAGCTGCGCGTCCGCTACGACGGCGACGAGCTCGCCGTGCAGGACCCGTACCGCTTCCTGCCCTCCCTGGGCGACCTCGACCTCCATCTCATCGGCGAGGGCCGCCACGAGGAGCTGTGGCAGGCGCTCGGGTCGCGGATCATCACCCATCAGGGGGTGACCGGCACCCGCTTCACCGTCTGGGCCCCCAACGCCCGCGGTGTCCGCGTCACCGGCGGCTTCAACCACTGGGACGGCACCGGCCTGCCGATGCGCTCCCTCGGCGCGACCGGCGTCTGGGAGCTGTTCGTGCCGGGCATCGGCGAGGGCGAGGTCTACAAGTACGACATCACCCGCCCCGACGGCTCCCACACGCTGCGCGCCGACCCGATGGCCCGCCGCACCGAATGCCCGCCGAACACCGCCTCGATCGTCACCGAGTCGCACCACGAGTGGAGCGACGCGGAGTGGATGGGGAGCCGGGGCGCCCGCCCGCACCACGAGGCGCCGCTCTCCGTCTACGAGGTCCACCTGCCCTCCTGGCGGCCGGGACTGACGTACCGGCAGCTCGCCGAGCAGCTGCCCCCCTACGTCCGCGACCTCGGCTTCACGCACGTGGAGTTCATGGCCGTCGCCGAGCACCCCTTCAGCGGCTCGTGGGGCTACCAGGTCACCGGCTTCTACGCGCCCACCTCCCGCATGGGTACGCCCGACGACTTCAAGCATCTGGTCGACGCCCTGCACCGGGCCGGGATCGGCGTCCTGATGGACTGGGTGCCCGCGCACTTCCCGCGCGACGACTGGGCGCTGGCGGAGTTCGACGGCCGGCCGCTGTACGAGCACGAGGACCCGCGCCGTTCCGCGCACCCCGACTGGGGAACGCTGGAGTTCGACTACGGCCGCAAGGAGGTACGGAACTTCCTGGTCGCCAACGCGGTCTACTGGTGCGAGGAGTTCCACCTCGACGGCCTGCGGGTGGACGCGGTCGCCTCGATGCTCTACCTCGACTACTCGCGCGAGCACGGCGAGTGGCTGCCGAACGAGTTCGGCGGGCGGGAGAACCTCGACGCGGTCGCCTTCCTCCAGGAGATGAACGCGACGGTGTACCGGCGCTGCCCGGGGATCATCACCTTCGCCGAGGAGTCGACGGCCTGGGACGGGGTCACCCGGGCGACGGACCAGCTCGGCCCCGGCGGCTTCGGCGGCCTGGGCTTCGGCATGAAGTGGAACATGGGCTGGATGCACGACTCCCTCGGCTACGTCGGGAAGGAGCCGGTGCACCGCAAGTACCACCACAACGAGATGACCTTCTCGATGGTGTACGCGTACAGCGAGAACTACATCCTGCCGATCTCGCACGACGAGGTCGTCCACGGCAAGCAGGCCCTGGTCTCGAAGATGCCCGGCGACTGGTGGCAGCAGCGCGCCAACCACCGGGCGTACCTCGGCTTCATGTGGTCCCACCCCGGCAAGCAACTCCTCTTCATGGGGCAGGAGTTCGCCCAGGGCGCGGAGTGGTCCGCCGAGCACGGCCCCGACTGGTGGCTGCTCGACCCGTCGTACGGCGCGGAGCCGGACCACCGGGGCGTACGGGACCTGGTGCGCGATCTGAACACGGTGTACGGACGGACCCCGGCGCTCTGGGAGCGGGACACCTCCCCCGAGGGCTTCCAGTGGGTGGTCGGCGACGCCGCCGAGGACAACGTCTTCGCGTTCCTCCGCTACGACGCCGAAGGCTCGCCGCTGCTCGCGGTCTGCAACTTCTCCCCCGTCGTCCGGCACGACTTCCGGCTCGGCGTCCCGGACACCTGCGCGGCCTGGGCGGAGGTCCTGAACACGGACGACCCGCGGTACGGCGGCGGCGGCGTGGCGAACACCGACCCGGTGAAAACCGAGTCGGTGCCCTCCCACGGCCGTTCGGCGAGCGTGCGGATGACGCTGCCGCCGCTGGCGACGGTCTGGCTCAGGCCCGCCTGAGCCGGACCGGCCCGGCTCAGACCTGCCTGATCACGCCCAGGCGCTGAGTGGCCCGGGTCAGCGCCACGTACAGGTCGTTCACACCGTGCGTGGCGCGGGCCCGGATGCCGTCCGGGTCGACGACCAGTACCGTGTCGAACTCCAGCCCCTTGGCCTGGCGCGGATCGAGGAGGACCACCGGCCGGGTGAGGTCGGGGACCGGTCCGTACGAGGCGTCCGGCAGCGCGGCCGTGAGGGCCGGATGCAGCTCCGGCGGGGCGATCACCGCGAGCCGGCCCTCGCCGCGGAGCTCGGCGGCGACCGCGTCGGCGGTCTCCTTCACGGGGTCCTCCACGGTCCGCTGCCAGGGCTCGACCCCGGTGGAGCGGACCGAGCGCGGTGGCTCGAACCCCGGGTCGGCCTCCCGTCGCACCTCTGCCGCGACCGCCATGATCTCGGCGGGGGTGCGGTAGTTGACGCCGAGCCGTACGAGCTCCCAGCGGTCCTCCACGTACGGCGTGAGGATGTCCTGCCACGAGCCGACGCCCGCCGCGTCACCGGTCTGGGCCGGGTCGCCGACCAGGGTCATCGACCGGGTCGGGCTGCGGCGCATCAGCAGCCGCCAGGCCATCGCGGAGAGCTCCTGCGCCTCGTCGACGATGATGTGGCCGAAGGCCCAGGTGCGGTCGGCGGCGGCGCGCTCGGCGGCGCTGCGGTGGTCGGCCTCCTCGTGCCGCTCGGCGAACCGCTCGGCGTCGATGATGTCGTGGGCCGAGAGGACCTCGGCGGCGTCCTTGTCCAGCTCCTCCTTGTCCTCGAACTCGTAGGTGCGCGAGGCGTACGAGACGTCGAGGACGCCCTGGGCGTACTGGATCTGCTTCTCCCGCTCCGCCTCGGCCGCCGCCCGGGCGGCCGAGTCGTCCTCGCCGAGGAGCTCGGCGGCCTCGTCGAGGAGCGGGACGTCGGCGGGGGTCCAGGGGCCGGTCTCGCGCCGGATCGCCGCCGCGTCCTCCTCGGTGAGGTGGGTCGGCTCGGCGAGGTAGTCGGCGAGGAAGGACTCGGGGGTGAGAGGCGGCCAGAGGGTGTCGATGGCGGCGTGGACATCGGCGCTCGCCGCGACGGACTTGGCCAGCAGGGCGATGTCGTCGGGGCCGAGGAAGTTGGGGCCGCCGTAGGGGTCGGCGCCGATGCGGTCGGCGAGCTGTTCGGCGAGCGCGTCGAGGAGGTGGAAGACGAAGTAGGGCCGGGCCAGATTGTGCGGCAGACGCGTCTCACGGGCCTTGTGGCGCGCTTCGAGAGCCATGTCCCAGTCGATGATCAGGTCGCCGTCGTCGTGCGGCACGACGAGCGGCTCACCCCGCTCGGGGACCTGCTGCCGGTCCCGTACGGCCCGGTCGAGGGCCTCGGCCATGGCGGCGGCGCCCTTGACGGCGGCGGCGCGGGGCGTGTCCGTACCGGTGGCACGGACGCCGGGGAAGAGTTCGCCGGGGGTGGCGAGCAGGACGCCGGTCTCGCCGAGGGAGGGCAGGACGTTGCCGATGTAGCCGAGGAAGGCCGGGTTGGGGCCGACGATGAGGACGGCGCGCCGGGCGAGCTGCTCGCGGTGCGCGAAGAGGAGGTACGCGGCGCGGTGCAGGGCCACGGCGGTCTTGCCGGTGCCGGGGCCGCCCTCGACGACGAGGACGCCGCGGTGCGGGGAGCGGATGATCCGGTCCTGCTCGGCCTGGATGGTCTGCACGATGTCGTGCATCCGTCCGGTGCGGGCGGCGTCGAGCGAGGCGAGCAGGACCTCGTCGGCGTCCCGGTTCTCGTGCCCGGTGCGGGTCGCGTCCGCGAGGTCGAGCACCTCGTCGTGGAGGGCGGTGACGTCGCGGCCCTGGGTGGTGATGTGCCGGCGGCGGCTGAGCCCCATGGGCTCGTACCCGGTGGCGAGGTAGAAGGGGCGGGCGGCCTCGGCGCGCCAGTCGACGACGAGGGGCGTACGGTCCGGGTCGTCCTCACGGATGCCGATGCGGCCGATGTGGTGGTCACGCCCGTCCCGGAAGACGAGGCGTCCGAAACAGAGCCCGCTCTCCCCCGCGTTGAAGGCGGCGAGCAGCCCGGACCGCTCGGCGACCATCACGTCCCGCTCCAGCCGGCCCTGGTTGCCGACCCACGGCGCCTTGAGTGCCTGGCCGACATCGGCCTCGGCCCGGTCCCTCAGGTCGTCGAGTCGTGCGTAGAGCTCTGTGATGAATTGCTGCTCATTCCGAAATTCTTCGGTTGACAATTCGACTCCCGGCGCGATACAGTGCGTTTATTGAACTTCTCCGCGTCTTTTGTTGTGCGCAGACACGGAATCCATGAATATACGCGAGAAACAGCCCCGACTGCAATTCTAGTCGGGGTATTTTCATGTCTCATGGGGAGAGACGAAGCCCGCGAACTGCTGATCTCGCACGGCGCGGACACACGAGACCACCCGGGCGGCACGCTGCTCGCCCACCTGGACCGGGTCGAGGCCCGGCTGGCCTCCTGGGGCGCACGGGAGGAACTCCGGCTCGCCGGCCTGTGCCACGCCTTCTACGGCACGGACGGCTTCGCCGAACACCTGCTGCCGCTGGAACGCCGCGACGTCCTCGCGGCCGCCATCGGCGCGGAGGCCGAGGAGATCGTGTACGCCTACGCCGGCTGCGACCGGGAATTCTCGTACCCGGGGATGGAGCGCGAGGACGGACTCTTCCGGAACCGCTTCACCGGCGAGACCTTCGCACCGACGAGCCGACAGCGGGCGGACCTCGCGGAACTGACGGCCGCGAACGAACTGGACGTGCTGCGGGAGAACCAGGAGCTGTGGGCCCGGTACGGCGGCCCGCTGCTGAGACTCTTCACCCGCTGGCGGGACCTGCTCACCGAACCCGCCCTCGCGGCGGCCCAGAAGCTGCTGACCCTGGAGGGCGCGGAGCGTGAGGCGTTCCTGCGCGGGCTGGAGCGCGGCGAGGTCCGCACCGGCGTCGTCTCCCGGATCGAACGATTCGGGGCCTTCGTCGAACTGGGCGGCCTGGACGGCCTGATCAACGTCGCCGAACTGTCCTGGAGCCCCTTCGACGCCATCTCGGACGTGGTGCGGGAGGGCCAGGAGGTGACCGTCGAGGTCCTCGACATCGACATGGACCGCGAGAGGATCGCGCTCTCGCTCAAGGCGCTGGAGCCCGATCCGATGACCGCGTTCGCCCGCGCCGGGTTCACCGGCGCCCGCACCGGGAGGGTCACGAAGATCGTCCCCTTCGGGGCCTTCGTCCGGGTGGCCCCGGGTATCGAGGGGCTGCTCCACGAGAACGACCTCGGCGGCCTCACCCCACGCGAGGGGGACGAGCTGACCGTGGAGGTCACCTCCGTCAACCTCCTCAGGCGCCGAGTGCGACTCGGACTGCCGGGACAGGCCCGCTCCACGGCTCGGGGGTCGGGACAGGCCGACACGGCCCGGACGTCGGGATAAGCCGGTGCGGCCTGCGGGCGGAGCCGCTACCGTCGTCCGTATGAAGCGTGCCGCGGTCATCACGACGACGCCGGAGAGTGTCCCGGCGCGCTGACCGCTGTCCATACGTCACGAAGCCCCGGGGCCGAGCGCCCCGGGGCTTCGTCGTCCCCGGCCGCTCGCCCCCCGGCGAGCACCCCAGGAGGACGCCATGCACCACGACCACCGCAGGCTCGGCCGCGAGCTGGACCTGTTCGACACCGACCCGCTCATCGGGGCCGGTCTGCCCTACTGGCTGCCCGCCGGAGCGGTCGTACGGCATTCCCTGGAGGAGTACGTCCGGGAGGTGGAGCGGCGGGCCGGGTACCGGCACGTGTACTCGCCCGTCCTCGGCAAACGGGAGCTGTACGAGATCTCCGGGCACTGGTCCCACTACAGCGACGACATGTTCCCGCCCATGGATCTCGGCGGCGAGCAGGTCGTCCTGCGGCCGAGCCTCTGCCCGCACCACGCGGTGATCTACCGCTCCCGCGCGCACAGCTACCGCGAACTGCCCCTGCGGATGGCCGAACTCGGCGGCATGTACCGCTCCGAACTCTCCGGTGTGCTCGGCGGGTTGACCCGGGTCCGGGCCATCCAGCTGAACGACGCCCACATCTTCTGCACCCTCGACCAGGTCGCGGAGGAGGCCGCGGCGGCCCTGGAGCTGATCCGGCGGGCGTACGCGGCGATGGGCATCGCACCGGCCCGGTACCGGCTCTCGCTCCCCGGGCCCGGCGGCAAGTACGTCGCCGCACCCGAGCTGTGGGAACGGTCCACCGCGCTCCTGCGCGACGTGCTCGACGCCTCCGGGATCGCGTACGAGGCCGCCGAGGGCGAGGCCGCGTTCTACGGGCCGAAGATCGACGTGCAGGTCGCCGACGGAGCGGGGCGGGAGTCGACCCTGTCGACCGTGCAGATCGACTTCCACCAGCCCGAACGCTTCGGACTGCACTACATCGGGGCCGACGGCGCCAAGCACCGGCCGGTCATGATCCACCGCAGCGTCGTCGGCAGCGTGGAACGGGCCGTCGCCCACCTCCTCGACCACCACGGGGGCGCCTTCCCGGCCTGGCTCGCCCCCGTCCAACTGACCGTCCTGCCCCTCTCCGACTCCCAGCTGCCGGCCGCCGACGCGCTGGCCGCCCGGTGCACCGAACGCGGCCTGCGGGCCGAGGTCGTGGGCCCGGAGCGCGGCACCCTGGGCGCCCGCATCCGGGAGGCACGCCTCGTCCCGTACCAGGCGGTCGTGGGCGCGAAGGAGGCGGCCGACGGCCTCGTGGCACCGCGCCTGCGAGACGGCCGCCGCCTCGACGCACTGCCCTCGGACGAGTTCCTCGACCGGATGGAGCACCTCGTCCGCGCGCACAGCACCGAGCTGTGGGACGGGGTGTAGACGGTTCGGACGGGCGCGGAGGGCCGAGCTGTGGGACGAGCCGGGGACGGTTCGGGCGTTCGCGGCCCTACACGAGCACGTCCTCCAGCTCCGCCAGGAGCCGGCGCTTCGGGCGGGCACCCACCAGCGACTTCACGGGTTCGCCCGCCCGGAACACCATCAGCGTCGGCGTCGCGAGGACTCCGTACCGCGCCGGGGTCTCCGGGTTCCTGTCCACGTCCAGCTGGACGATCCTCAGCCGGTCCGCCTCCTCCTCGGCGACCGCGCCGAGCACCGGGCCGAGCTGGCGGCAGGGCCCGCACCAGTCCGCGGTGAACTTCACCAGGACCGGCAGCTCCGCGCCGAGGACCTCGGCGTCGAAATCGGCGTCCGTCACCTCGGTGACACCATCTGTCCGGATCATTCCGTCATCCTCCGAGTTCACAGGTGGGTTCCGGGCCGCCGGGCAGTTCCGCCTCGGCCCTCAGCAGCTGCGCGGCGACCTGGGCGCGCACCGCCTGCAGCTGCTCGACGAGTCCGTCCAGCTCCGCGAGCTTGCGCCGGTACACGTCGAGCGAGGCGGGACAGGCGTCCCCCGCCGGGTGCCCCGCCCGCAGGCAGTCGACGAACGGCCGGGTCTCCTCCAGCTCGAACCCGAAGTCCTGCAGGGTCCTGATCTGCTGGAGGAGCCGCAGGTCGTCCTCGTCGTAGGTGCGGTAGCCGTTCTCCGCCCGCCGGGCGGCCAGAAGGCCCCGGGACTCGTAGTAGCGCAGAGTCCGCGTGGTGGTTCCGGCCCGCTCGGCCAGCTCGCCGATTCGCATGGACCGAAACGTAAGCCTTGACGCCGACGTCAAGGCAAGCGGCCGGAATCGACGAGGTGCCCCGGTTGGGGGGTGGGGTGAGGTGAGGTGAGGTCGAGTCGGAGCTGAAGGTGGGACGTGGGGTGGGGTCTTGGGCGGAGCGGGGTCGCGGGCTTCTGGCTCGGCCGCCCTCTCTCCGAGTGTGGCGCCCTCCGCCGGGCCCTCAAGGGCGCTCCTCCGTCGCGTCGGCTCCGCCGATTCCGCTTCGCTCCACCCTTGACCGCCCGGCTCCGGCCGCCTTTTCACACTCGGAGGGCGGCCCGGGGCGTGGCCACGCGGAAACGCCCGGGAGCGGTGCCGCTCGGCCCGGCGACTGCGGGTGTGTGGGTGGTGTTGCGCGGCAGTGGAATGGGGCGGTGACGGCACCGGCTCAGCGTGCTGAGCCGGGTGCGTGGCCGGGACTCATGCCCCGCTGGTCACTCCCGGTGGGGGGTGGGGTGGTTCGATCGCGATGGGTCCCTTTCTCTCCACGACTCGCCGTCATCCGGCCCAAGGAGGCGGATCGCGCTGAAGTTACCGCGAGTAGTGGAGAGTTGCGGTCGCCAGCTGTCGGCTCCACATCGATGGAGGGCGGGGAAGGGCGGCGCAGCGAGTTCGGCGACGAGATCGCCGACCGGGGCTGGGCCCCGCTCGAAGGCGTACACCGCCGGCGGACCGTCGGCGCCCGGGCGACCCCGCCCACCGCCCGTGAGTGACGAGCGCGGCATTCCCCCTGCCGCCCCTCCCGAGTGACCGGCGGAGCAGGCGCGTCCCTGCCACCCACCCCGAGAGACCAGCGAGGCATTCACCTCCCTGCCACCCACCCCGAGTGACCAGCGGGGCATGAGGCCCAGCCGCTCACTCGCCTCGGCACGCTGAGCCGGTGCCGTCACCGCCCCATTCAACTGCCGCGCACCACCCGCACACCCGCAGGCGCCGATCTCCGGGCCAGTCCAGGGGAGTTGTCGCGTGGCCACGCCCCCCGGCCGCCCTCCGAGTGTGAAAAGGCGACCGGAGGCGGTGGGTCAAGGGTGGAGCGGAGCGGAATCGGCGGAGCCGACGCGACGGAGGAGCGCCCTTGACGCACCGCCTCCGGTCGCCACACTCGGAACGAGGGCGGCCGAGCCAGGAACTCGCCTGACCGCCCACACCAAGACCCTCAGAGACCAGAGACCCGAGACCCCCCAAAGCCAGGAGCCCCGAACCCCCAGCCCCGAGAGCCCCGAGAGCCCCGGCAAACCCCCGTCGCCTATCCGCTCGTGCCGACGGCGCCCGGAGGTGGCAGGGGTTTGCGGTCCACCGGGGACGACAGGACGATCGAGGTCGTCGTCCGGCCCAGCGCCGAAACCTGTTCCAGGATCTCTTCGAGGTGGATCGTGTCGGTGACGGCGACCTTGAGGATCCAGCAGTCCTCGCCCACCACGTGGTGGACCTCGCGGATCTCGGGACGCGCGGTGAGTTCGAGGGTCCGGGGGTGCTTGAGGGTGTAGCCGCCGTGCGGGTTGACGCGGATGAACGCCTGGATGCCGTAGCCGAGCCGGGACGGGGAGACGTGGGCTCCGTATCCGGTGATCGCCCCGGACGCCTCCAGGCGGCGGACCCGCTCGGTGACGGCCGCGGGACTCAGGCGGACGCGCCGGCCGAGTTCGCTGAGCTTGATGCGGCCGTCGGTCTGGACGAGCTCCAGGATCTGCCGGTCGATGGGGTCGAAGCCGGCTCCCGACGTTTCGTCGGCGGCGGAGCGCAGATGCCGTGGTTCCTTCGGTGCGGCGGCCGGAACTCCCATGATTCCCCCTTCAGACGGCGCGCGCACAACGTAACACTTGGCGCATGAACATTCTGATCATCGGCGGGAACCGCTATGTCGGAAAGCGGTTGACCGCCCGCCTTCTGGATTCCGGACACGTCGTGACGATTCTCAACCGGGGTTCTTCCCCTGCCCCGGCGGGTGTCGGGGCCGGAGCCCCGCTCCCGGTCGAGCAGCTGATCGCCGACCGGAACGACGAGGCCGCTCTGGAATCCGTGCTCGGTGACCGGACTTTCGATGTCGTCGTCGACCAGGTCTGCTACACCCCGCGTCAGGCCGCCATCGCCCGGCGGGTGTTCGGCCGGCGCGCGCGGCGCTATGTGATGACGTCGACCGTGGAGGTGTACGAGTACGAGGACTCGGCCGCGCCCGTACGGGAGGAGGCGGTCGATCCGCGTGCGGTCGCCGTCGATCTCGACCTGCCCTGGGAGGACGAGGGGTTCCTCGGCGCGCACTACGGGGAGGGGAAGCGGCAGGCCGAGGCGGTCTTCGCGGCCGCGCCGCCGTTCCCGTACACGGCTGTGCGGGTCGCCCATGTGCTGGGCGGCGAGGACGATTTCACGGGGCGGGTCGAGCATTATGCCCGCCGCATTCGGGCGGGTGAGCCGATCGCCGTGCCGGCCGTGAACCGTCCGGCCACCTATGTGTACGTCGAGGAGATAGCGGAATTCCTGGCGTGGGCGGTGGAGGCCGAATTCACCGGGCCGGTCAACGCCCATTCCCATGGTCCGCTCACCACCGCCGACATGTGCGCCGAGATCGAGCGGCAGGTGGGCGGAAGGACCGTTCTCCAGGAGGTGGAGGTCGGCGAGGTGTCACCGTTCTCCTTCACCCGCTCGTACGGAATGGACAACTCCCGTGCGACGGCTCTCGGTTTCTCGTTCTCGGACTCCGCGCAGTGGCTGTCGCGGGCCCTCTCCGAGACGCTGGGGGCGCGCTGATGCGGTACCGGATGCTCGGAAACGTACGTGTCGGGGCGGTCGGTCTCGGTGCGATGCCGTTGTCGATCGAGGGCCGTCCCGACGAGGCGCGCGCCGTCGCCACCGTCCACGCGGCGCTCGACGCGGGGGTGACGCTGCTCGACACGGCGGATTCGTACCACCCGCCGGGCGGCGAGCCGGGTGAGGGCGAACTGCTGGTGGCGCGGGCCCTGGCCGCGTACGGGGGTCGCGGCCGGGGCGGGAGCGGGACGGACGAGGTGCTGGTCGCCACGAAGGGCGGCCGGGGCCGGACGGCCGACGGCGGGTGGACCGTCGACGGCACCCCCGCCCACCTGCGGCGGGCGGCCGAGGCGTCCGCGCGACGGCTCGGGGTCGAGGCGATCGGGCTGTACCAGCTGCACAAGCCGGATCCGGCCGTGCCGTACGCCGAATCGCTGGGCGCGGTGCGGGAGTTGCTGGACGCGGGCACGATCCGGCTGGCCGGGATCTCCAATGTGGACACGGCGCAGATCCGGCTCGCGCGGGAGATCCTGGGTGACCGGCTGGTCTCCGTGCAGAACCGCTACTCCCCCGCCGTGCGGACGTCCGAGGCGGAGCTGCGGCTCTGCGCGGAGCTCGGTCTGGCCTTCATGCCGTGGAGTCCGCTGGGCGGGATCTCGCGCAGTTCGCTGGACGGGGCGTCGGCCCTGGCGGCGGATCCGGAGTTCGGGGGGTTCCACCGGGTGGCGCGGGCGCGTGGGGTGAGTCCGCAGCGGGTGGCGCTCGCCTGGCTGCTGGCACGGTCGGAGACGGTTCTGCCGATCCCGGGGGCGAGCCGTCCGGAGACGGTGAGGGATTCGGCTGCGGCTGCCGAACTCGTGCTGGATACAGCCGAGTTGGCCGAGCTGGGCGTTCAGTAACCGAAGGCACGAGACCCATTGACGGGGCCGGTGTCTCCAACTACAAAAGCCTCCTGAGAGCGCTCTCAGGCGCTCAGCCCCCACCGGAGGTGTTCTCCTTGAGCCGCGTCCGACGCACCCCCCTGCTCGCCTCTCTCCTCGCCGCCGCCCTCGCCACGACCGCCCTGCTCGGTCTGGGCGGGGCCGGTACCGCCAGCGGCGCCGTCCCTCCCCCGGCGCCCGGCTGGTCGCTCCAGTGGAGCGACGACTTCGACGGCCCCGACCGCGCCCTGCCGAACGCGGCCGACTGGCAGATCGACACCGGCCACGGATACCCGGGCGGCCCCGCCAACTGGGGCACGGGAGAGATCCAGAACTACACGTCGAGCCCCGACAACCTGCGCCTCGACGGCACCGGCAACCTGCGGATCACCCCGCTCAAGGACGGCGCGGGCAACTGGACCTCGGCGCGCATCGAGACGAAGCGCGCCGACTTCAAGGCGCCCGCGGGCGGGACCCTGCGCATCGAGGGCCGGATCCAGATGCCGAACGTGACCGGAGAGGCGGCCCTCGGCTACTGGCCCGCCTTCTGGGCGCTCGGCGCGCCCTACCGGGGCAACTACTGGAACTGGCCGGCCATCGGCGAGTTCGACATCATGGAGAACGTCAACGGCCTCAACTCGGTCTGGGGCGTGCTGCACTGCGGGGTGAACCCGGGCGGGCCCTGCGGGGAGACGACCGGTATCGGCGCCAGCCGCACCTGCCCCGGCGCGAGCTGCCAGTCGGCCTTCCACACGTACCGCTTCGAGTGGGACCGCTCGACCTCTCCCAACGAGCTGCGCTGGTACGTGGACGACCAGCTCTTCCACAGCGTGAACGAGACCCGTGTCGGCGCGCAGGCGTGGGCCGACATGACCAGTCACGCCGGCTACTTCATCCTGCTGAACGTGGCGATGGGCGGGGCGTTCCCGGACGCGCTCGCCGGGAAGACGCCGACGGCGGCGACGGTGTCCGGCCGCCCGATGCTCGTCGACTACGTGGCGGTGTGGACGAAGGGCGGCGGCACGACCCCGCCGACCACCCCGCCGACGACTCCCCCGCCCTCGGGCTCCGCGCAGCTCTACCTGCGGACGGGAGCCGGCGCGGGTGACGCCCAGTCGGCCGCCTCCGCCGCGACCCTGGCCTCGGCGGGCGGTGCCAACCACGACGGCACCCCGGCCAACGCGCAGGTGTTCACCTCGGGCCCGATCACCCGGACGTACAACGGCGGGTCGACGGAGTTCGACCTGTTCGTGGACGCCGGGTCGGTGGTCGCCAACGGGCAGCAGGTGCGGGTGAGTTACGACCGTACGGGGGACGGGAGCTGGGAGCGGGTGGAGACGTACCAGTACTTCGCCACCGATCCCGTACCGGGCTGGGAGCACTACACCCAGGCGAGGGGCGTGCGGTCGGTGACCGGCAGCCACGGGAACCTGGTGAACGGACGGGTCCGGATCGAGGTGTGGACCGCGATCGGGAACGGGCCGAGCACGGTCGGCGTCGGCAACCAGTCGGTGGTCAGGATTCCGTTCTCGTGACCCGGCGCGCCGGGAGGCGGTGAGCGCGATACGAGCAGGACGACCCCGGCCGTGTGCGGCCGGGGTCGTCCCTCTCCCCGGGGCCCGGATCCGGCTCAAGGCCCGGGACCCGGGAGGCGTCAGACGCCGGCCCGGACCTTCTCCACGCCCTCCTCGGGACCGTCGGCGCGCTGGTCGGGCACGGAGTCGGCCGGGGCGTGGTCGTCGACCAGGGTCTTCTCGTCGAACGGGACCCGGCCGGCCAGGACCTCGGTGACCCGGGCCTTGTCGATCTCCTTGGTCCAGGTGCCGACGAGGACGGTCGCGACCGCGTTGCCGGCGAAGTTCGTCAGGGCGCGGGCCTCGCTCATGAAGCGGTCGATGCCGACGATCAGGCCGACGCCGTCGACCAGCTCGGGACGGTGCGACTGGAGGCCGCCGGCGAGGGTCGCGAGCCCGGCGCCGGTGACGCCCGCCGCACCCTTCGACGCGATGATCATGAAGACCAGGAGGCTGACCTGCTCGGCGAGCGAGAGCGGGTTCCCCATCGCCTCGGCGACGAAGAGCGAGGCCATCGTCAGGTAGATCGCCGTGCCGTCCAGGTTGAAGGAGTAGCCGGTCGGCACGGTGATGCCGACGACGGGCTTGCTGACGCCCAGGTGCTCCATCTTGGCGATGAGCCGCGGCAGCGCCGACTCGGAGGACGAGGTGGAGAGGATCAGCAGGAACTCGCGGCCGAGGTACTTCAGCAGCGCGAGGATGTTGACCCCGGCGACCATGCGCAGCAGTGCGCCGAGCACCACGAAGACGAAGAGGGCGCAGGTCACGTAGAAGCCGATCATGATGACCGCGAGGGACTTCAGCGCGTCGACGCCGGTCGCGCCGACGACCGCCGCGATGGCGCCGAAGGCGCCGATCGGGGCCGCCCACATGATCATGGCGAGGATGCGGAAGACCAGCCGCTGGATGTGCCCGATGCCGCGCAGGACCGGCTCACCGGTCTTGCCCATGGCCTGGAGCGCGAAGCCCGCGAGGAGGGCGACGAGGAGGGTCTGCAGGACCTCGCCCTCCGTGAAGGCGGAGACCAGGGTCTTGGGGATGATCCCGAGGAGGAAGTCCACGGTGGACTCGCTCGCCCCGTCGGCCTGCTTGGCGCCGGCCTCGGCGACCTCCTTGGTGAGGTGGAGGCTGGAGCCGGGGTCCAGGAGGTTGCCCACGAGAAGACCGATGGCGAGGGCCACGGTCGACATCACGAGGAAGTACCCGAGCGCGAGTCCGCCGACCGCGCCGACCTTCGCGGCCTTCCGGACCGAGCCGACGCCGAGGACGATCGTGCAGAAGATGATCGGCGAGATCATCATCTTGATCAGGTTCACGAAGCCGGTGCCCAGCGGCTTGAGCTCGACGGCGACGCCCGGCGCCACGAACCCGACCGTGATGCCGAGTACGACGGCGGCGATGACTGCCAGATACAGATAGTGGGTACGGTCCCGTTGTGCTGCGGCCACGGGGTCCTCCTCGCGCTGATGGGGTGTCCACGTCCCGGTGGATCCCAGCGAATATCCATCACCCTGTGACCCGGGTCACCCTTGCGTTCCTTTCGTTCACGACCGAACCACGGCCGTCGACGACCGAGCCTGTCGCCGGGAACGATTCGGGAACGGGATTACCCGTCGCAAATCCGGCGGTGCACACTTACCGACATGCGCATACCCGTCCCCCGGCCTCGGAGCCTCGCCGGCCAGCTCTTCGCGATGCAGGTCGTGCTGGTGGCCGCGATCGTGGCCGGGTGCGCCGTCTTCGCCTACCTCACGGACCGCGCCCAGGCCGAGGAGACCGCGACCCGCCAGGTCACCGCGCTCGCCACGGCCGTCGCCGAGTCCCCCTCGGTGGTGGAGGCCGCCGGATCCGCGGACCCGAGCGCGCGGCTCCAGCCGTACGCCGAATCGCTGCGACGGCACTCCGGGGTCGCGTTCGTGGTGATCATGGCTCCGGACGGCACGCGCTGGACGCATCCCGAGCCCGACCAGATCGGCCGTACGTACCTCGGTCACATCGAGCCGGCCCTGAAGGGGACGACCTTCTCCGAGACGCACATGGGCACCCTGGGCCGTTCGGTCCGGGCGGTCGCGCCGGTCCTCGACGACGGGCGCGTCGTCGGCCTGGTCAGCTCGGGCATCACGATCGAGAAGATCAGCGAGCAGGTACGGGAGCAGGTGACGGCCCTGCTCGGGATGGCGGGGGCGGCGCTGGCGCTGGGCGGTCTCGGTACGTACGTCATCAACGCCCGGCTGCGGCGGCACACGCACGGCATGAACGCCGCCGAGTTGAGCCGGATGCACGACTACCACGAGGCCGCGCTGCATGCGGTGTCCGAGGGGCTCGTGATGCTGGACGGTCAGCGACGGATCGCGCTCATCAACGACGGCGCGCGGGAGCTGCTCGGCCTCGGCGCCGACGTGGTGGGCCGGTCGGCGGCGGAGCTGGGGCTGCCGGTCTCGCTGACCAGCGCGCTGCTGGCCTCGGAGCCTCGGGTGGACGAGCTGCATCTGACGGCCGAGCGCGTGCTGGTGGTCAACACCCGTCCGGTGGTGGGCGGGGAGCGCCGCGGGACGGTCGTCACGCTGCGGGACCGCACCGAACTGCAGGCGCTGGCAGGCGAGTTGACCTCCGAGCGGGGGTTCACCCAGGCGCTTCGCTCCCAGGCCCACGAGGCGGCGAACCGGCTGCACACGGTCGTCTCGCTGATCGAGCTGGGCCGGGTGGACGAGGCCGTGGGCTTCGCAACGGCCGAGCTGGAGCTGGCGCAGGCACTCACCGACCGGGTGGTCGACGCGGTCGGCGAGCCGGTCCTGGCGGCGCTGCTGCTCGGCAAGGCGGCGCAGGCCAACGAGTCGGGGGTGGAGCTGGTCCTGACCGAGGAGAGCCGCATCGACGACGGACTGCTGCCGCCGGGGCTGCCGTCCCGGGACCTGGTCACGATCCTCGGCAATCTCATCGACAACGCGGTCGAGGCGGCCAGCGGCACGCCGCAGGGGCAGGTGACGGTCACGGCCCGCACCCACGGCGGCGAGCTCCTCCTCAAGGTCTCCGACACGGGCCCGGGGATCGACACGGGCGACCCGGAGGCGGTCTTCGACCGCGGTTGGTCGACCCGGGGCCCCGGCCGCGGCCTCGGTCTCGCCCTGGTCCGCCAGGCGACGACGCGGGCCGGGGGCACGGTGTTCCTGGCCCGGGCCCCGGAGGGCGGCGCGGAGTTCACCGTACGACTGCCGCTGACCACGGAGGCGGGGGCGGGACGGGCGACGGAGTCCGGCCCCGAACCGGCGCCGCGGACCGGGGACACCTGGCCGGACCCGGCAGCGGAGCCGCCCCACGGGCCGCGCCCGGCCGGGCCGGCGCCCGCCCCGACCGCTCCCGGCGCGACCGCTCCGACCGCTCCGACCGCTCCGACCGCTCCCGGCGCGGCCTCGACGGCCGCGACCGGCCCCACCGGCGCGGAGGTGTCGGCATGAAGGAGGACATCCGCGTGCTGGTCGTCGAGGACGACCCCGTCGCCGCCGACGCCCACGCGCTCTACGCCGGGCGGGTGTCCGGCTTCACGGTCGTCGCGGTGGCGCACTCGCGGGCGGCCGCCGTGCGCGTCCTCGACCGGCTGCCCGTCGACCTGATCCTGCTCGATCTGTACCTCCCCGACGGCCACGGCCTGCAGCTGCTGCGGTCCTTGCGCGCCGGCGGGCACTCGGCCGACGTCATCGCCGTCACCTCGGCCCGCGATCTCGCGATCGTCCGCGAAGGGGTCTCCCTCGGGGTCGTCCAGTACGTCCTGAAGCCGTTCACCTTCGCGACCCTGCGGGACCGGCTCACCCGCTACGCCGAGTTCCGCGCCGCCGCCGGTGAGGCGTCGGGACAGGACGAGGTGGACCGGGCCCTCGCGACGCTCCGCACCCCGCAGCCCGCCTCGCTGCCCAAGGGGCTGAGCGCCCCGACGCTGGAGGCCGTCACCCGCACGCTCCGGGACGCCCCGGACGGTCTGACCGCGGCCGAGGCGGGGGCGGCCGTCGGGATCTCCCGGATCACCGCGCGCCGCTACCTGGAGCACCTGGTCACGGACGGGCGGGCGGCGCGGGCGCCGCAGTACGGGCAGATCGGTCGGCCGGAGCTGCAGTACCGGTGGATCACGACCATCGGCCGCTGAGCCGGCGGCTGCCCGGCGATCGACCGCTGGACGGGCGCCGTGCCCGACGGTCGGCCGCTGGACGCGCGCCGTGCCCGACGGTCGGCCGCTGGACGCGCGCCATCCCTGACGGTCGGCCACTGAGCCGGCCCCATGCCCGCCGGTTCGGCCGGACGGTCGGCCGCCGAGTCGCCATCGTGCTCGGGGATCGGACACCGCCCTCCGGTTACCGAACGCGACGATGATCGATACGGATTGTTACCGACCGGTTCCGACGTTTCTACGGACTCTGGCCTTGGGTGAACACACCGTAGCCAATGGTGACGTTCCGCATCTACCGTTCCAGGGTGCAACCCTCCCCTCCCTCCCCACCCTTCAACGCGCTCGCCGCGCGCCGACTGCGCGAGGGCCTCGGCATGGCGCCGGGCCACGTCGCCTACGGCCTGCGCGCGCAGTACGGCCTCGCGACCACCCCGGACACCGTCGTCGCCTGGGAACGCGGCCGGCTCGCGCCGACCACCCAGGAGCTCACCGCGCTCGCGGGCGTCCTCTGGTGCGCTCCCGGCGAGCTGATCGCGGCCGCCACCACCCTCCGCGAGCACCGGATGGCGCGTGGCCTGGCCCCGGACGACCTGGCCCGGCGGGTGGGTCTCGACGCGCCCGGCTATCTGCGGATGGAGGAGTCGGGCCGCTGGCGCGGCAACGAGCGCCAGACCTCGGCCCTCGCCGAGGTCCTCGGCCTCGGGCCGCGCGCGCTGCTCACGGCGACGGGCAGGAACGAGGACCTGGCCCAGCTGCTGCGTGACGCGGCCACGACCCGCTGGCAGGCGTACGTGCGCCCGGTCGTGAAGCTGCTGCCGATACCGAAGCGGACGCTGGAGTCCGCGCTGCAGCGGCTGCACACCGACTACCACGCGAGGATGGCGGCCACCAGCAGCTGGGGCGCCTCGGGTGACAGCGGGGACTCGGGCCGGGCGTATCTGGACGAAATCGTCGACCGTTTCTGGGAGTTGGTCGGACCATAAGGTGTGGAGGTGAGACGACACATCGACTTCGACGACCTCCACAACTTCCGTGACCTGGGCGGCTATCGGACCGCCGACGGTGGAAGCGTCCGTTGGGGGGCCCTCTACCGGTCCGACTCGCTCGCCAAGCTGCGCGGCCCCGACCTGGACCGCTTCCAGGAGCTCGGCGTCTCCGCCGTGATCGACCTGCGCTACCCGTGGGAGATCTCGGCCAAGGGCCGTATGCCGGAGACACCGCAGACCGACGGGATCGCCTGGCACAACCTGAGCATCGAGCACCGGCCGTACGACCAGGCGGAGATCGACCCGGACCTCGACCCGTGGCGCTACCTCGCCGACCGGTTCGCCGAGGTGGCGGCCGACGGCGCGGTGGAGCTGCGCGAGGCCCTGGAGGTGATCGCCTCCGCGCGAGGACCGCTCGTCTTCCACTGCGCCTCGGGGAAGGACCGCACGGGCCTGCTCGCCGCCGTGGTGCTCTCCCTCCTCGACGTCTCCGACGAGCAGATCCTCGACGACTTCGCCCTGACCGAACTGGCCACGGAGCGGCTGATCGCCGACTGGCGCGCGGCCCACCCGGGGCGGGAGCTGCGCTGGCCGGGGTACGGCCGCGCACCCGCGGAGATCATGCGGCTCTTCCTCGCCGACCTGCGCGCGGAGTACGGATCGGTGGAGGCGTACGTCACCGGGTACGTCGGCCTGGACCCGGCGGTGGTGGAGACCCTCCGCGAGCGTCTGGTGGAGCCGGCGGGCGCGGAGGCCGGGAGCCCGGCATGATCGACGAGCCCCTGGGCGTGCATCGAACTAGCCGCGGCGGTCGAAGCTGAAGAGCTGGCCCCGGGCGTCCGCACGACAGGGCGCCTGGGCCAGCGCGGCCCACTCGGCCCTGCGGTCGCCCGTCACGGTCACACAGGAGCCGGCCGTCGCCGAGTCGACGGGGACGATGCGGTAGCCGGTCACCGGGTTGCCGTACGGCTCCAGGCGAAACCTTTCGACACGGCTCGGGTCGCCGCACTCCGAGTCCTCGAACGCGGCGTCCGCGATGCGCCCGCCGGCGGGGATGCCCGAGCAGCCCGGACCGTAGTCCGGGTGGTCGGAGACGATCCGCCAGGTCCCCGCCCCCAGGTCCATGAGGGAGTAGCGCGGGACGTCGGCGCCCTCGCACGTCCGCTGGTGGATCCGGCCGCTGCGGCCGCCCCTTCGTTCGTTCAGGCAGAGGTCCGAGCCGATCACCCGTATGTGCACGTCCCCGGCGGCGGGCGTGATCGGGGCGCCCGTCACGGACCTGCCGCCGTCGCCGTCCCGGACGAGGGCGAAGACCAGGCTGACGGCGGCGAGGACGAGCCCGGTGACGGCGACGGCGCCGACGAGCGTCCGGTTCGTCCGCGACCGGGGGCGGGCGGGCTCGACGGCGGGATCGGCGCTGGGCTCGGCATCGGGCGCGGGCGCGGTGGGCCACCGGGCGGTGGAGGGCTCGTCGTCCGCGGCGGGACCGGTCGCGGAGGGCGCGTCGGTCGCGGCGGGACCGGTCACGGAGGGCGCGTCGGTCGCGGAGGGCTCGTACACGCCCCGTACCGCCAGTTCCTTGCGGACGGCCTGCCAGCTCTCCAGCGCTCCGGGGCCCACCCCGCAGGCGCGGACGAAGGAGATCAGAAGCTCCTCACGGGGGACGGTCGAGCGCGCGAGCATGTTGGCGACGGTCGAGCGGGGCAGGACGTCGCCGACCGCGTCGGCGCGGGACGACAGCTCGCGGTAGGTCAGTCCGGACCAGTCCTTGAGCGCCTGGAGCTGTGCGATGAACGAGGCGGCGTCGGTGGCCTCGCGCGGGTCGGGCGCGCTGCGCCCGCCGGCGTAACCCTCGGTCATGCGTGCCCCCGCCCCTCCCCCGGACAGGGTTGGGACATGTCCGGGACAGGCCCAAGCCTTGTTGATCGAGCCGTTCGACTCAAGAGTGGAATCCGGCAATTCCGGTCCGGTCCGGAATCGTCACGGGGGAAGCACGGGGGAACGCGGAAGGGCCCCGATCGTCCACGGGGGGCGATCGGGGCCCTTCCGGCGTCCGGACCGCCGTCCGGACCCGCGTCCGGACGGCGTCAGGTGGATGCGAGGCGGTGCCGGGGCATCGGGAGGTCGGGACGATCTCGGGGCCGAGGTCCCGGCCGGAGGGGCCGAAGGGCCCACGCCCGAAGGGACCGCCCCCGGAGGGCCGCCCCCGGCGGGCCGGCTCCGACGGGCCGCCACCGCGAAGTCGGCTCCGACGGGTCGCTATCGATAGGCCGGCTCCGACGGGCCGCCACGGCAGGTCGCCCCGGCGGGCCGGCTCCGGGAGGTGCGGGGCTCAGAAGACCGACTCGGCCTCGAACATCCGGCTCTCCGGGACGGTCTTGAGCTGCGTCACGGCCTCGGCCAGCGGCACCATCTCGACGTTCGTGCCGCGCAGCGCCGTCATCATCCCGAACTCGCCGCGGTGCGCGGCCTCCACCGCGTGCCAGCCGAAGCGGGTCGCGAGCACCCGGTCGTACGCCGTCGGCGTGCCGCCGCGCTGGACGTGCCCGAGAATGACCGGCCGCGCCTCCTTGCCGAGGCGCCGCTCCAGCTCGACCGCGAGCCGGTTGCCGATGCCCTGGAAGCGCTCGTGGCCGTACTGGTCGATGGCGCCCTTCCGGTACTCCATGGAGCCCTCCGCCGGGTGGGCGCCCTCGGCGACGCAGATGACGGCGAACTTCTTGCCGCGCGCGAAGCGCTCCTCGACCATCTTGACGAGGTCGTCGACCTGGAAGGGCCGTTCGGGCAGGCAGATGCCGTGCGCGCCGCCCGCCATGCCGGACTCCAGCGCGATCCACCCGGCGTGCCGGCCCATCACCTCGACGACCATCACGCGCTGGTGGGACTCGGCGGTGGTCTTGAGACGGTCTATGGCCTCCGTCGCCACGCCCACGGCGGTGTCGAAGCCGAAGGTGCGGTCGGTGGAGGAGATGTCGTTGTCGATCGTCTTCGGGACGCCGACCACGGGCATCCCGGCGTCGGCGAGGATCCGGGCAGCGGTCAGGGTGCCCTCGCCGCCGATCGGGATGAGCACGTCGATGCCGTGCAGCTTCGCCAACTCCTGGGCGGATTCGGCGGCTTCGGCCAGCCGGTTGCGCTCCAGGCGGGCGGAGCCGAGGATGGTGCCGCCGCGGGCGAGGATGCCGCTCACTGCGTTGAGGTCGAGGGGCCGGTAGTGCCCGTCGAGGAGACCCTTGAACCCGTCCTCGAAGCCGATGACTTCGTCGCCGTGGCCGGTCAGCGCCCGGTGCACGACCGACCGGATCACTGCGTTGAGGCCGGGACAGTCGCCGCCTGCGGTGAGAACTCCGATGCGCATCGTGCCGTGTCTCCTGCTCGGTGAGTGGTACATGTGAGCTTTGTCGATTCTCCCACGCCCGGCGGGGCCCCCGCGCTCGCTGCCGCTCCCCGGCCCGCCCCCAGGGGCCTTTCGTCCCACCGTTCCAGGCCCTTCGCCCGGCGGGCGTCCTACCCACCCCCAGAGGTATTGTCAAGAGGGCATTGCCACCCTTACGGGTTTTTTGAACACACTCGGTTGACGAGGCCGGGCGGACAGGACTGGACAGGAGACCACGGCGTGACGCGCAGCGTGTACGTGACCGGGATCGACCGCGGGGACGGCCGGCAGGTCGTCGAGCTGGGAGTCATGGAACTCCTGACCCGCCAGGTGGACCGGGTGGGGGTGTTCCGGCCGCTGGTGCACGACGGCCCCGACCGCCTCTTCGATCTCCTGCGGGCGCGGTACCGGCTCTCCCAGGACGCGTCGACCGTCTACGGCATGGATTACCACGAGGCCTCCGCGCTCCAGGCCGAGCAGGGCACCGACGAGCTGGTCTCCCGGCTCGTCGACCGCTTCCACACGGTGGCCCGCGACTACGAGGTCGTCCTCGTCCTGGGCACGGACTACTCGGCCACCCAGCTGCCCGACGAGCTGGCGCTCAACGCGCGCCTGGCCAACGAGTTCGGCGCCTCGGTGATACCCGTCGTCGGCGGCAAGGGGCAGACCGCCGAGTCCGTGCGGGCGGAGGCGCGCAACGCCTTCCGGGCGTACGACGGGCTCGGCTGCGACGTTCTCGCCATGGTCGTCAACCGGGTGGCGGGCGAGGACCGCGAGGGGATCGCCGAGCGGCTCAAGGCCCGGCTGCCCGTGCCCTGTTACGTCGTTCCCGACGACGCCTCGCTGGCCGCCCCCACCGTCGCCCAGATCGCCCACACGCTCGGCGCGTCGGTCGTCCTGGGTGACGACTCGGGCCTGGCCCGCAACGCCCTGGACTTCGTCTTCGGCGGGGCGATGCTGCCGAACTTCCTCAACGCGCTGACCCCCGGCTGCATGGTGGTGACCCCCGGGGACCGCGCCGATCTGGTGGTGGGCGCGCTCGCGGCCCACTCCGCCGGCACCCCGCCCATCGCCGGCGTGCTGCTCACTCTGAACGAGCGCCCCAGCGAGGAGATACTGACGCTCGCCCACCGCCTCGCGCCCGGCACGCCCGTGCTGTCGGTCCCGGGCAACAGCTTCACCACGGCGACCGAACTCTTCTCCGTCGAAGGCAAGTTGAACGCGGCGACACCGCGCAAGGCGGAGACCGCGCTCGGGTTGTTCGAGCGGCACGTGGACACCGCCGACCTGCTGAAGCGGATCTCGGTGGCGCGCACCGGCCGGGTCACTCCGATGATGTTCGAGCACGACCTCCTGGAGCAGGCCCGTGCCGACCGCCGCCGCGTGGTCCTCCCGGAGGGCACCGAGGAGCGGGTGCTGCGCGCCGCGGACGTCCTGCTGCGTCGTGACGTCTGCGATCTGACCCTGCTCGGCGACGTCGAGACCATCCGCAAGCGCGCCGCCGACCTCGGTATCGACCTGTCGTCCTCGTCGACGCAGCTGATCGATCCGCAGACCTCGGAGCTGCGCGACTCGTTCGCGGAGAAGTACGCGGAGCTGCGGGCCCACAAGGGCGTGACGGTGGAGCTGGCGTACGACGTCGTCTCGGACGTGAACTACTTCGGGACGCTGATGGTGCAGGAGGGCCTGGCCGACGGCATGGTCTCCGGTTCGGTGCACTCCACGGCCGCGACGATCCGCCCGGCCTTCGAGATCATCAAGACGAAGCCGGAGGCGTCGATCGTCTCCTCGGTCTTCTTCATGTGCCTGGCCGACAAGGTCCTGGTGTACGGCGACTGCGCGGTGAACCCGGACCCGAACGCCGAGCAGCTGGCGGACATCGCCGTCCAGTCGGCGGCGACCGCGGCCCGCTTCGGCGTCGAGCCGCGGATCGCGATGCTGTCGTACTCCACGGGCACGTCCGGCTCGGGCGCGGACGTCGACAAGGTCCGCGAGGCGACGAAGCTGGTGCGGGAGGCGCACCCGGAGCTGCGGATCGAGGGGCCGATCCAGTACGACGCCGCGGTCGAGCCGTCCGTCGCCGCGACGAAGCTGCCGGGCTCGGAGGTGGCGGGGCAGGCGACCGTGCTGATCTTCCCGGACCTGAACACGGGCAACAACACCTACAAGGCCGTGCAGCGTTCGGCCGGCGCCGTGGCCGTGGGTCCGGTGCTGCAGGGCCTGCGCAAGCCGGTGAACGACCTCTCGCGGGGCGCGCTCGTCAGCGACATCGTCAACACGGTCGCCATCACGGCGATCCAGTCCCAGGCTCAGGAGCTCCCCGCATGACCGGCAACGCCAGCGCCACGCGCGTTCTCGTCCTCAACTCCGGCTCCTCGTCGGTGAAGTACCAGCTCCTGGACATGAAGGAGCGCTCCCGGCTCGCGGTCGGCCTGGTGGAGCGGATCGGCGAGGAGACCTCGCGTCTGGTCCACACCCCGCTCCAGGGGGGAGGCGGGGTCAAGCGCGAGAAGGTCGCGCCGATCGCCGATCACGCGGCCGCGCTGAAGGCGGTCTCCGAGGAGCTGGCGGCGGACGGGCTGGGCCTGGACTCGCCCGAACTGGCCGCGATCGGACACCGGGTGGTGCACGGCGGGCTGCGGTTCACCGCGCCGACGGTGATCGACGACGAGGTGCTGGCCGAGATCGAGCGGCTGGTCCCGGTGGCGCCGCTGCACAATCCGGCGAACCTCACGGGTATCCGTACGGCGATGGCGCTGCGGCCCGATCTTCCGCAGGTCGCGGTCTTCGACACCGCCTTCCACACCACGATGCCGGAGTCGGCGGCCCGGTACGCGATCGACGTGGAGACCGCGGACGCGCACCGGATCCGGCGGTACGGCTTCCACGGCACGTCGCATGCCTATGTGTCGCGCGAGACGGCGAGGCTGCTGGGCAGGGCACCCGAGGAGGTGAACGTGATCGTGCTGCATCTGGGCAACGGGGCCTCCGCCTCGGCCGTCCGGGGCGGGCGGTGCGTGGACACCTCGATGGGGCTCACGCCGCTGGAGGGCCTGGTGATGGGGACCCGGTCGGGTGACATCGACCCGGCGGTGACGTTCCATCTCAAGCGGGTGGCGGGGATGGACGAGAACGAGATCGACGTCCTGCTCAACAAGAGGTCGGGTCTGGTCGGGCTCTGCGGTGACAACGACATGCGGGAGATCCGCCGCCGGATCGACGAGGGCGACGAGCGGGCCGCCCTGGCGTTCGACATCTACATCCACCGGCTGAAGAAGTACATCGGGGCGTACTACGCGGTACTCGGGAGGGTGGACGCGGTGGCGTTCACGGCGGGTGTCGGCGAGAACGCGGCTCCGGTGCGGGAAGCTGCGATCGCCGGTCTGGAGGAGTTGGGGCTGGTGGTGGACGCCGGCCTGAACGCCGTACGGTCCGACGAGGCGCGGATCGTCTCGCCGGAGTACGCGCGGGTGGCGGTGGCGGTGGTGCCGACGGACGAGGAGCTGGAGATCGCCCGCCAGACCTTCGCTCTGGTGTGCGGAGAGCCGCTCGGAGGAGTGAACGCCTGAGCGCCCTCGCGCCCATTTGTACTTTCCACCAGACGGAATATTCCGCAGTGAAACAAACCGATAGGATCCGCCTCATGCGCCGTTCCAAAATCGTCTGCACGCTGGGCCCCGCCGTCGACTCGTATGAGCAGCTGAAGGCTCTCATCGAGGCCGGTATGAACGTGGCCCGATTCAACATGAGCCACGGGACCCAGGCAGAGCACCAGGAGCGGTACGACCGTCTCCGCAGGGCGGTGGCGGACACCGGCCGCGCCGTGGGCGTGCTCGCCGACCTCCAGGGCCCCAAGATCCGTCTGGAGACCTTCGCGGAGGGCCCCGTCGAGCTGGTGCGCGGTGACGAGTTCACCATCACCACCGAGGACGTCCCCGGCGACAAGTCCATCTGCGGCACCACGTACAAGGGCCTGCCGGGCGACGTCTCCAAGGGCGACCAGGTCCTGATCAACGACGGCAACGTCGAGCTGCGGGTGGTCGAGGTCGAGGGCCCGCGGGTCAAGACCGTGGTCATCGAGGGCGGTGTGATCTCCGACCACAAGGGCATCAACCTGCCCGGCGCGGCGGTCAACGTCCCGGCCCTGTCCGAGAAGGACGTCGAGGACCTCCGCTTCGCGCTCCGCATGGGCTGCGACATGGTCGCCCTCTCCTTCGTCCGCGACGCCGACGACGTCAAGGACGTCCACAAGGTGATGGACGAGGAGGGCCGCAGGGTCCCGGTCATCGCCAAGGTGGAGAAGCCCCAGGCGGTGGAGAACATGGCGGACGTGGTGGCCGCCTTCGACGCCGTGATGGTGGCCCGTGGCGACCTCGCCGTGGAGTACCCGCTGGAGAAGGTCCCGATGGTGCAGAAGCGCCTCGTGGAGATGTGCCGCCGCAACGCCAAGCCGGTCATCGTCGCCACCCAGATGATGGAGTCGATGATCACCAACTCCCGCCCCACGCGCGCCGAGGCCTCCGACGTGGCCAACGCGATCCTGGACGGCGCGGACGCGGTCATGCTGTCGGCCGAGTCCTCCGTGGGCGCCTACCCGATCGAGACCGTGAAGACGATGTCGAAGATCGTCGCCGCGGCCGAGGAGGAGCTGCTCTCCAAGGGGCTGCAGCCGCTCGTGCCCGGCAAGAAGCCGCGCACGCAGGGTGGTTCGGTCGCCCGTGCGGCCTGCGAGATCGCGGACTTCCTGGGCGGCAAGGCGCTGATCGCCTTCACCCAGTCCGGCGACACCGCGCGCCGCCTCTCGCGCTACCGCACGATCCAGCCGATCCTCGCCTTCACCACGGACGAGTCCACCCGCAACCAGCTCACGCTGAGCTGGGGCGTGGAGTCCTTCCTCGTCCCGTTCGTGGAGACCACGGACGCGATGGTCGACATCGTCGACGCGGAGCTGCTGAAGCTCCAGCGCTACAGCGAGGGCGACACCATGGTCATCACGGCCGGCTCTCCCCCCGGCGTCCCCGGCACCACCAACATGGTCCGGGTGCACCACCTGGGCGGCCGAGAGCACGCGTGACACGCTCCGCCGTTCTCCCGGCATGACGAGGGCCCCCGTCCGATCCGGACGGGGGCCCTCGTCATGTGCGGCTCCCTGACGGGCTTCAGCGATCAGTTGGGCTCGACCGTGTTGCGCAGGCCGGGCACCGTGAGCGTGCCGCCGAACTGGCCGGCCTGGCGCACCTCGACGTCCGTGAAGATCGCGAACGGTACGTCGAGCGGCGGCGGGCTCTCCGGGCTGAAGGTGACCGGGATGATGCCGAAGAGGTTGCCCTTCAGCCGCTCCGTGTACATGGTCACCGTGCCGTTGCTCATGGTCGACGTCGAGCCCTTGTCGGAGCGGACGTGTCCCGTGTAGCCCTCCGAGTGGACGGTGCGCTGGTGCAGGTCCTTGATGTCCACGCCGTCCTTCGCGGTGAACTTCAGGACCTTCTTGATCTTTCCGCTGCCCGTCTTCACCTCGACGATGCCGTGGTACTTGAGGCCCTTGAGCGTGAGCCTCGTGCTGTTGAGGATCCACGGCTCGTCCGGGAGCAGCGGGAGGCCCGGCTCCAGCTCCGCCGCCGCGAGCGCCTCGGGGTCGGGCTCGGGGCACGGGAAGCGCGGCTTGGCGCCCTCGGGTATGTCCTCGTCCTTCTTGGCGTCGAGGCCCTTGGCGTCCTCCGGCAGCTCCTCGACCTCGGCGCCGACCTTGGCGGCGGCCTCCTCGATCGCGGCCTTGGTCTTGTCGACGGGGGTCTCGGCCTGGGTGTCGGCCTTCTCCGCCGTGTCCGTCTTCGGTGCCGTGTCCGTCTTCGGTGCCGTCGTCGCCGGCTTCTCGCTCGGCGTGGCGGTCGGCTCCGGCGTGGCCGTCGGCTCCTCGTCGGGCCCGTCGAACAGGTCCTTGATCTTGTCGCCGAGGCCCAGCGGGTCGAGCGGGTTGACGCTCTTCGTCGCGGTGGGCTCGGGAGCGGCGACCTGCGCCTGGTCGGCGTTCTGCTGCGTGGCGGTGCCCTGCTCCGTGCCGGCGGTCGCCGAGGGGCTGGAGGTCGGCTTGGGCGCCTCCTGCTCCTTGGTCTCCTCCGGCTTCGGCGAGGCGGACGCGCTCGCGGTCGGCTTCGGGCTCTCGGTCTCGGCGGGCTTCGTCGACTCCTCGGCCACCGGCTCGTCCGAGCGGGTCACGCACGGACCGGGTGCGAAGGGGATGTCCTTCTCGTCGGCGAGGGCGAGCTTGGGCGCCATGCCCATGCCCATGAGGACCGCGGTCGGCATGGCCGCCAGGGCCATCGCCTTGCCCGCGGGACCCTGGATCTTGTTCAGCAGGGACTTGCGGGGAGCCGCGTGCCGCGGACCCCTGCCTGCCAGAGTGGCGCCGTCCGCAGCCGTCGCCGACTGCGACGACTGTGTTTCGTCACCCCGCACTGTTCCTCCCGCCGTTGGCGTCGATCGTCGTTTCGGTCGCCTGCGCGTCCTCCGCTGCACGCTGCTCCGGGACCGGGGCCTTCTCGAAGGCGACCGGCTGGGTCTCCTCCTGGGCCTCGGCGCCGTGCGGCTGACCGTCGTTCTCGTGCTCGCCCTGCAGGGCGTCCGCCTCGGCCGTCTCCTCCACCGGGACGCCGGGCGCCCAGGCGATCGACATCCCGCCGCCGATCAGGGAGAGCAGGAATCCGACGACGAGGCCGCCGAAGTTCGAGACCGGGATGGAGACGAGCCCCAGCACGATCGCCGCGACGCCGGCGAACACCCGGACGATGGGCTGGAACCACATCGTCAGACCGAGCGTGATGAGCAGGACGCCGATGATCAGCGCACCCGCTCCGGCCGTGGTGGCGATGGCGATCGTCATGTTGCCGAGTCGCATGTCGCCGTACGGGAGATACGCGATCGGTACGCCGCCGAGGATCGTGAGCAGGCCCGCCCAGAAGGGGCGTTCGCCCCGCCAGGTACGGAAACGGTTCTCGCTCGGGACTCCGCGGGAAGCAGTGGACTCGGCGCTCATGGAAAACAGCTCCCTGGAAGCGGTGTTGCGTAAGAAAGGTGGTGAACGGCGGTACGGACCGGAGCGGGCAGGGCCGTACGGAACGGCCCCACCCGCCGAGTGCGTACTACTCGGTGAAGCACTCCTTGGGAGCACCCGTGTGCAGCTTCAGCTTGAGGTCGGGAAGCTTGAAGGTGGCGGCGGTCGTCGCCCACGCCTTCTGCTTCACGTCCGACAGCTTGGCCGTCTCGGCACGCTGCGAGAAGCCGTACGGGTTGGCCTTGGTGCCGGGCTGGATGCCGGGCTTGCCGTCGGCCTTCGGGAGCGCGCCCGCGGCCACACCGATGTCGATGTTGCCGAACTCGGCGTCCGCGTCGAGCGACGAGACATCGAGGTAGATGTCCTTCGCGTACACGGGGTTCTTCGCGTCCGTACCGGCCCGCAGCTCCAGCGAGACGTTGCCGAGGAACGGCACGTTCGGCGTCACGACGGACTGGCACATGTTGGTGATCCAGGCCTCGGAGAAGCCCGAGACACCGACCGGCTGAGCGAACGGCTTGCCCTCGAGGTCCTTGCCCGAGACGACATTGCCGTACTGGACGAAGTCCTTACCGACAAGGCTGTCGGCCTTCACCTTGAACTCCTGGCCGGAGATGCTGAAGGACGCGGCAAGCGCGCCCTGGGCCAGGCCGACACCGATCGCGGCCGTCGCGGCCACACTCGGCACCATGACAACGGCGAACCGCTTCCATCTGGTCCCGCCACGAACCTGGGACTTCATGAGAATCCTCCTTCTCGGACGTACATCTCCGGATGGGCCCAGGGCCCGTCCTGGGATGGGAGAAGTGCTACGTCCTCGGGAAGAAGCGCCGAACACCGGGCGCGACCCGCACCCGATTCACCGGCGATCACCCCCGAGCGACAACCACTGGCCACGCCTTGCGCGCAACCTCCTTGGACAGGCCCCGCCGGCGAAGGCGGGAACCCCCCTGTCCACGGCCGGCGCCACTGTCGCCGACCCACTCGGTGGGGACCCTCGCCGCGAACCCGGCTGGTTGCCGGGCTGGTGCGGTATCGGACCGAGCGTCGCCGATCGTGGTCCATTACGGGCCGGGGCACAAGGGGGTTCGTTACCGGCTAGTAACGGGTGGATAACCACGCCACGACAGGGCGATGTCGCCCGGCAACACAGGGTGCAGCTCACCGGGGCCGTACATCAGGATGTTGAGGATGAAAGCCGGACAGATCGCCGGGTTCGATTTACTGCAAGTAACAGCGGCCGCGTTTACCAAGTTTTGGTAAAGCGCGGCCGCGAAATGTCACTGTGTCGCCAAATCGGCGCGATTCGGCGTGCCCTGGAGGCGTCTAGAACAGCACCCGCGCGAGGGCCTGACGGGCCGTCGTGACCCGCGGGTCCTCAGGGCCGATGACCTCGAACAGCTCCAGCAGCCGGAGCCGCACCGCGTCCCTGTCCTCACCGGCCGTACGCCGCACCGCGTCCACGAGCCGTCCGAAGGCGTCCTCGACGTGACCGCCCACCAGATCGAGGTCCGCCGCGGCGATCTGCGCCGTGACGTCGGCCGGGTTGTCGGCCGCGCTCTTGCGCACCGCCTGCGGGTCCATGTCCTGCACGCGGGTGAGGAGCTCGGCCTGGGCCAGGCCCAGCTTCGCCTCCGGGTGGCCGGGGTCGTCGGCCAGCACGTTCTTGTACGCCTGCACGGCGCCGGCCAGGTCACCGGCGTCGAGCGCCGACATCGCCGCTTCCAGCAGCGCGTCGTACGGGCCCGCGGGCACCGGGGCCTGGGCGGGCCCGCCGGAGACGTCGGCGTCCGGATCGACGGCGATGCCCGTCAGGCCGAAACGCTCCTCGCCGACCTGGATCAGCTGGTCGAGGGTCTGCCGGATCTGGGCCTCGGGCGCGGCGCCCTGGAAGAGCGGCAGCGCCTGACCGGCGACCACCGCGAAAACGGCCGGAATTCCCTGGATGCCGAACTGCTGCATCAGCATCTGGTTGGCGTCGACGTCGACCTTCGCGAGGAGGAAGCGTCCGTTGTACTCGACGGCCAGCCGCTCCAGGAGCGGGCCGAGCTGCTTGCAGGGCTCGCACCACTCGGCCCAGAAGTCGATGACGACCGGAACCTCGGCCGAGCGCTGGAGGACGTCCCGCTCGAATCCGGCCTCGTCGACATCGATCACCAGGGCAGAAGGGGAGACCGCCGCCACGCCACCCTGCCGGGCGGCCTCGGCACGCGCCTGCTCCGCCTTCGCCTTGGCCTCTCCGGCCGCCTTCACCGCGGCGAGGTCGACGACGCCGCTCATGGACATGTTTCTGGGCTGCATGAGTACATCCTCCCCCTTCCGCGCGCGTGACTGGTACGTCATGGCTGAACCGTGCACCGGAGTGCACGGCTCGCGTTCTGTCGCACCGGGTCCCCACCTGGTGCGTGTGGTGTGTCGCTCGGGCCGGTGACAGCCTTTCGCTACGGGTCGTAGCGTAACTGTCCCGCCCGCTCCATGAACAGATCCGACCGGTGAACTGGCTCACATCACGCGCCTCTGGCGCAATACCTACCGGCGGGTATGGTCGATCCCCATGTGTAGCCGCACCAGTTCCCGAAGCCGTACCGGACGCCCCCGCAGCGTCGCGGCCGATGCCGCGATCCTGGAGGCGACCCGTGCCGCCCTGGTCGAACTGGGCTGGTCCAAGCTGACGATGGGCGATGTCGCCGGCCGTGCCGGGGTCGCCAAGACCACGCTGTACCGGCGCTGGGCGAGCAAGAACGAACTGGTCGTGGACGCCGTCGCCGTCCTCTTCGACGAGCTCGAACTCCCGGACCTCGGCTCCCTCCGGGCCGACATCGAGAACGTGGTGCTGCAGTTCGCCGCGCTGCTCCAGCGGCCGGAGACCAAGACGGCGCTGATGGCGGTGGTGGCGGAGTCGACTCGCGACGAGCCGCTGCGCGAGCGCATCCGCAGCTCCATCGTCGACCGGCAGAAGCGGCTGGTTCTGGAGGGTCGCCAGCGCGCCCAGGAGCGCGGCGAACTCCCCGCCGACCGGGACCCGGTGTCGGTCGACGACACCGACGACCTGATCTTCGACGTGATCGCGGGCGCGGTGGTCCACCGCGCCCTGGTGAGCGCGGAACCGGTGGACGAGGCATGGGTCCAGCGCTTCACCGCCCTCCTGATCGGCGGGCTGAGCGCGGCGGCGGCCCCCCTGGGGTGACGGCCTCCCGGGCGGCGCGGCACGAGCCCGACGAGGGCGCGGGCCACGGCCGAGGCGCGGTCCGAAGCGCGAAGGGGCGGTACGGGAAGTCCCGTACCGCCCCTTTCCCGTACGGCTAGAAGCCCGGGGGCTCCGTGTAGATGCCCCACTCCTCGCGGAGCACGTCGCAGATCTCGCCGAGCGTGGCCTCCGCGCGGACCGCGTCGAGCATCGGGCCGATCATGTTCGAGCCGTCGCGGGCGGCGGCGAGCATCGCGTCCAGCGCGGCGCGGACCCGGGCGTCGTCACGACGACCCTTGCGCTCGCCGAGGACCCGGACCTGCTCCCACTCGACCTCGTGGCTGACCCGGAGGATCTCCAGGTCGCCGGTGACCGAGCCGTGGTGGACGTTGACGCCGACGACGCGCTTGTCGCCCTTCTCCAGGGACTGCTGGTACCGGAAGGCGGATTCGGCGATCTCGCCGGTGAACCAGCCGTCCTCGATCCCGCGCAGGATGCCGGAGGTGATCGGACCGATCGGGTGCTGACCGTCCGGGTGCGCCCGGCGGCCGCGCTCCTTGATCTGGTCGAAGATCTTCTCGGCGTCGGCCTCGATCCGGTCCGTGAGCTGCTCGACGTACCAGGAACCGCCCAGCGGGTCGGCCACGTTGGCCACACCCGTCTCCTCCATCAGCACCTGCTGCGTGCGCAGCGCGATCTCGGCGGCCTGCGCGCTGGGGAGCGCGAGGGTCTCGTCGAGGGCGTTGGTGTGCAGCGAGTTGGTGCCGCCGAGGACGGCGGAGAGCGCCTCGACGGCGGTCCGCACGACGTTGTTGTACGGCTGCTGCGCGGTGAGGGAGACACCGGCGGTCTGGGTGTGGAAGCGGAGCCACTGCGCCTTGTCGGTCTTGGCTCCGTAGACCTCCTTCATCCAGCGCGCCCAGATCCGGCGGGCGGCGCGGAACTTCGCGATCTCCTCGAAGAAGTCGAGGTGCGCGTCGAAGAAGAAGGAGAGACCGGGCGCGAAGACGTCGACGTCCAGGCCGCGGGAGAGGCCGAGCTCCACGTAGCCGAAGCCGTCGGCGAGGGTGTACGCGAGCTCCTGCGCGGCCGTCGCCCCGGCCTCGCGGATGTGGTAGCCGGAGACCGAGAGCGGCTTGTACGCGGGGATGCCCTGCGCGCAGTGCTCCATGAGGTCGCCGATCAGGCGCAGGTGCGGCTCGGGCTGGAAGAGCCACTCCTTCTGGGCGATGTACTCCTTGAAGATGTCGGTCTGGAGCGTGCCGTTGAGCACGGCCGGGTCGACACCCTGGCGTTCGGCGGCGACCAGGTACATGCAGAAGACGGGCACGGCGGGCCCGGAGATGGTCATCGAGGTGGTGACGTCGCCGAGCGGGATGTCCTTGAAGAGGACCTCCATGTCGGCGGCGGAGTCGATGGCGACACCGCAGTGGCCGACCTCGCCGAGCGAGCGCGGGTCGTCGGAGTCGCGGCCCATGAGGGTGGGCATGTCGAAGGCGACCGAGAGCCCGCCGCCGCCGGCGGCCAGGATCATCTTGTACCGCTCGTTGGTCTGCTCGGCGTTGCCGAAGCCGGCGAACTGGCGGATGGTCCAGGTCCGGCCGCGGTAGCCCGTCGGGTGCAGACCGCGGGTGAAGGGGTACTCCCCGGGCCAGCCGATGCGTTCGAAGCCCTCGTAGGTGTCCCCCGGCCGGGGGCCGTAGACGGGCTCGACCGGGTCACCGGAGAGCGTCGTGAAGTCGGCGTCGCGCTTGCGGGCCTTGTCGTAGCGGGCCTGCCAGCGTCGGCGGCCTTCCTCGATCGCGTCAGCGTCCATGCTTCAAATTTACTAGGACGTCCTAGTAAATGTCGATGGGAAACCCCCGCACATCCGTGCGGGGGTGTACCTCAGGCCTTGGCGGGAGCCGGCTGCGCGCCGTTGACCAGCGGAAGCGTCTCGCGGACGACCTTGCGCTCGACGAAGAAGGCGGCGAAGGGGATCGTCCCGGACAGCAGCACCCACAGGAGCTTGCTGAACGGCCACTTCGCCTTGGAGCCCAGGTCGAAGGCGAAGATCAGGTAGATGATGTAGAGGACACCGTGGGTCTGGGAGACCGCGAAGGTCACGTCCTCGCCCATGTCGAACCCGTACTTGAAGACCATGCAGGTGCACAGCACGAGCAGCATGACGGCGGTGATGTACGCCATCACGCGGTAACGGGTCAGCACGCTGGATTTCATGCCGTCGAGCGTAACGGCACGTTCCGGGCGATCTTCGGGCGGGCCCGGCTTCGCGTCAGCCCTCGTCGAAGTCGTGCGCGCTCACCCGCAGCGGCCGCAGCATCGCGAAGATCTCGGCGCACTCCTCGGCGTCGTAGACCCCGAGACCGAAGTCCATCTCCATCAGGTCGCGGGTGGCCGCCTCGACCACCTCGCGGCCCTTCTCGGTGATGGAGGCGAGGGTTCCGCGACCGTCGTTGGGATTGGGCCGCTTGTCGACGAGACCGGACTTCACCAGCCGGTCGACCGTGTTGGTGACCGAGGTCGGGTGGACCATCAGCCGCTCGCCGATCTTGGACATCGGCAGCTCGCCGGCCTTGGAGAAGGTGAGCAGCACGAGGGCCTCGTAGCGCGCGAAGGTCAGCCCGTACGGCTTGACGACGGCGTCGACCTCCGCGAGGAGGATCTGGTGGGCCCGCATGATCGAGGTGATCGCGGCCATCGAGGGGACGGGTCCCCAGCGGTTCTGCCAGAGCTCGTCGGCGCGGGCGATGGGGTCGAACGGGAGACTGAGCGGCTTCGGCACGCGTCGACCTTACCCACTGGTCACATGGTGGTCAGCCCCGTCTCGAACTTCGGTCGCACGGACCTCGGCAACGACCGCCAGGACGCAGACCGTGCCGAGCACTCCGGCGCCGACGACCACGACGTGAACGGGGAGGAACTCGGCGGCGAGCCCGGCTCCGGCCATGCCGACGCCCTGGATGGTCATCATGCCCGCGGTCATCAGGGTCATGGCGCGGCCCCGCTGCTCCTCGGGGACGGCGGCGACGAACCAGGCGTCGAGGCCGAGGGTGTACGCGCTGGAGGCGCCGGCCAGCGCGAGGGCGACGGCGGCGAGGGCGACGCCGGGCTCGACGGCGTACAGGAGGAAGGGCAGCAGCCCCACGGCCACGAGCGGGACGACGATCCGCTCGCGGACCCGGGAGCTGAGGGCGGAGCCGGCGAAGAGCTCGCCCGCGATGGCGCCGACGGGCATCGCGCACATCAGGAGCCCCAGAGCCGCGGTGGAGGCGCCCAACTCGCGGGCGTAGGGGGCGGCGAGGGCCTCGGGGGTGACGACGAAGAGGGGCGGGATCCAGAACAGGAGCATGAGCGCGCGGATCCTGCGGTCGCGCAGGACGCCCCAGGTGCCGCCGAGGCCCTGGCGCTCGGTGCCCGCCTTCGCCCGGGCCGGGCGGTGGGCCGTCCCGAAGCGCAGCAGCAGCGCGGAGAGGAGGAAGGTGACGGCGGTGATCGCGATGGCGCCGCGCGGCGGGACGACCGTCAGCAGCACGCCGCCGACTCCGAACCCGGCGAGCAGGGCGCTCTGCGAGACGATGCGGAGGAGGGAGCGGCCGAGGACGAAGAGGTCGCCCTCGCCGAGGATGTCGGCGAGGGTCGCCATCCGGGTCCCGTTGAAGACGGGCGCGACGGCCGCGACGGCGCACCGCAGCACGAGCAGCCCGGCGACGGGTGTCACGGGCGCGACCATCAGCGCGACGCAGCCGGCGCAGACGAGATCGCAGACGACGAGCACGCGCCGTGCGGGATAGCGGTCGGCGACGCCGGCGAGCAGGGTGCCGCCCAGCAGGTAGGGCAGGAACCCGAGGGCGAAGGTGAGAGAGGAGAGCAGGGGCGAGCCGGTGAGGTCGTAGACGAGGACGGTGAGCGCGATCTCGCTGACGACGAGCCCGAGCAGCGAGAGCAGGTGCGCGACGAACACGGTCCTGAACTCCCGCACGGCGAACACGGCGCGATAGCCGGGCGCGGCACCGGAGCCCCCGCCGGAAGCACCCGCCGCCGACCCGGCGGCACCGGAACCCCCGCCCCGGGTCGCGGCCTCGGACCCGAACGGACCGGGCTCGGCACCGGAATCCCCGCCCCGCGTCGCGGCCTCGGACCCGAACGGACCGGGCTCGGCACCGGAGCCCCCGCCCGAAGCGGCGTCCGCCGTCTCGGCGGAGCCCGGGCCGGCGGACGGCTTGGGCGGCTCCGCGTCGACGTGTGCCGTGGCCGACGGCTCACCCCGGCGGGTGGTCACGGCCGGCAGGGTGTCCGCGGGATCCGGGCTCGCGGGGGCGCTGGTGTTCTCCTTCTGCATGGGGCGAGGCTCTCCCCCGCCACCAGCCCCGGCCTAGACTTTCGGCTCCAGCCGAATCTTCCGTGGGGAGCCATGCCCTATCACCTCCGGTTCGGCGAGGCCGACCCCCTGCGCATCCGCTTCGCACTCTCGCCGCTCTGGGAGACGCAGTCCGCC
This sequence comes from Streptomyces sp. NPDC047971, assembly GCF_040653355.1. Lineage (NCBI taxonomy): Bacteria > Bacillati > Actinomycetota > Actinomycetes > Kitasatosporales > Streptomycetaceae > Streptomyces > Streptomyces sp. NPDC047971. Next base: position 81,627 of record NZ_JBEZNW010000006.1, read on the forward strand.
GTACGCGTGCTCGCCCGGCCCCGGCAGCAGGGGTACCACCTGCCGTGGCTGCGGCGGATCCGCGGCGCGGCCGAGGGGATCGACCTGGGGCCGCTGCATCTGCTGATGCCCCGGCACGGACACAGCCCCGACTTCCTCTATCCGCCGCCCCTCGGCCCCGCCGCCTCCTTCGAGGAGGAGATCGCGGCCGTGCGCGGGACCGATCCCGCCCTCGCCCTGGCCGACTTCGCGCGCTCCCTCGCCGACACCCCCGGCGCCGCGGAGACCGCCGAGGGCCGCCGGATGGTCGCCGATCCCGCGGGCGCCGTGCAGCGGCTCGCCGATCTGCTCCAGGACGCCTGGGACGCGCTGATCGCCCCTGTCTGGCCCCGGCTGCGCGCCCTCCTCGAAGCCGATGTCGCCTACCACTCGCGCCGGCTCGCCGACGGCGGTCTGGAGCGTCTCCTCGGCGAGCTGCACCCCGGCTTCGACTGGGCCGCCGACAGCGCGACGCTGACCGTCGCCTACCGCGGCGAGCACGTGCGTGCCCTGGACGGACAGGGCCTGGTCCTGATGCCGTCCGTCTTCACCTGGCCGGACGTCGTCAGCGGCTTCGACCCGCCCTGGCAACCGACCGTCGTCTACCCGGCGCGCGGGATCGGCGGGCTGTGGACCGAGGCCCGCGACCGGACGCCCGACGCGCTCGCCCGGCTGCTCGGCCGGGCCCGCGCGGACGTGCTGTGCGCCCTGGACGACCCGGCCGGCACGAGCACGCTCGCCCACCGCCTCGGTCTGGCCCCCTCCTCCGTGTCGGCGCACCTGTCCGTCCTGAGGGAGGCCGGCCTGCTGACCTCCCGTCGCTACGGCCACCAGGTCCTCTACGAACGCACCCCCCTCGGCATCGCCCTGGCCGCCTCCGCCGGACCGCACGACTGAGCCCCCGGACCCTGGCGGGTTCGGGGGCTCGACACGGGGTGGGGGCTCAGCCCTCCAGGTGGCGTTCCACGGTGGCGACCTTCGAGGTCAGTCCGTCGGTCACGCCCGGCCGGATGTCGGCCTTCAGGACCAGCGAGACGCGCGGTGCCCGCGCCTCCACCGCGGCGACGGCGCGCTTGACCACGTCCATCACCTCGTCCCAGTCGCCTTCGATCGAGGTGAACATCGCGTCGGTACGGTTCGGCAGGCCCGACTCCCGTACGACCCGGACGGCGTCGGCGACGTACTCGCCGACCTCCTCGCCGACTCCGAGCGGCGTGACGGAGAAGGCGACGATCACGCGTTCACCGTGCCCTCGCGGCGGGCGCGGGAGGCGATCACCGCGTTCTCGGCCTCGCGCTTGAGCTTGCGCTCGGCGAAGAAGCCGCCGAAGGGCAGCACGGAGAGGACGAAGTAGAGCGCCGCCGTCATGAAGTTCCACTTCGTGCGGTTCCAGGCGTCGAGCCAGAAGAGCACGTAGAGGATGAAGAGGATTCCGTGGATCGCGCCCATGACGGGCACCGCGTTGAACTCCGTCGTCCGCTTCAGCACGGAACAGACCAGCAGAAGGAGGAACGAGACGGCCTCCGGAGCGGAGACGAGCCGGAGGCGCTGGAGGGAGGAGGCGGTCTTGATGTCCACGGGGGTCACCTTCGGGGTGGGAGGGGCCGGTGATCTTGTGAATGGATGCACAAGCGTCGCCTCATTGTGGCACCCGACTTTACTGTCCCTTTGTCCGGGGGCCCCGTAACCTCCCTCCGTGGCAACGTTTCGACTCCAAGGCAGCAAAGTGCTGGCCGTCGACATGACCGGTGACGCCGTCAAGGCGAAGAACGGCTCGATGGTCGCGTACGACGGCCAGATGGCCTTCAAAAAGATGTCCGGCGGCGGCGAGGGCCTGCGCGGCATGGTCACCCGTCGGCTCACCGGCGAGCAGATGGAGGTGATGGAGGTGAAGGGCCAGGGAACCTGCTGGTTCGCGGACCGCGCCTCCGAGATCAACCTCGTCTCCCTGCACGGCGACAAGCTCTTCGTCGAGGCGAGCAATCTGCTCTGCACCGACGCGGGACTGCGCACCGGCACGAGCTTCACCGGGCTGCGCGGCGGAGCGACCGGCAACGGTCTCTTCACGACGACGATCGAGGGCACCGGCCAGGCGGCGATCATGTCGGACGGCCCGGCGGTGGTGCTGCGCGTGACACCGCAGTACCCGCTCTCCGTGGACCCCGGCGCGTACGTCGCCCACCAGGGAAACCTCCAGCAGAGCTTCCAGTCCGGTGTGACCTTCCGCACCTTCCTGGGCGAGGGCGGCGGTGAGGCGTTCCAGATCCGCTTCGAGGGCGACGGACTCGTCTACGTACAGCCGAGCGAGCGCAACACGGTGGGGGGTGACGTCTGATGCCGTTCCGTGAGATCAACTCGAAGATGGTCGAGGCCCAGGTGGTGCCGGGGCAGCGCATGTTCAGCCAGCGTGGCGCGATGCTCGCGTACCGCGGCGACGTCACTTTCACGCCGAACATCGCCGGTGGCCAGGGCGGCGTGATGTCGATGATCGGTCGCCGGGTGGCGGGCGAGGCGACCCCGCTGATGACCGTCGAGGGCAGCGGCACGGTCATGTTCGGGCACGGCGGTCACCACATCGAGGTGATCCGGCTGACCGGCGAGACCCTCTTCGTCGAGGCCGACCGGCTCCTCGCCTTCGACGGCACCCTGGAGCAGGGCACGATGTTCATGGGCTCCCAGGGCGGCGTCATGGGCATGGTGCGCGGCCAGGTGACCGGCCAGGGGCTCTTCACGACGACGCTGAAGGGCCACGGCTCGGTCGCGGTCATGGCGCACGGCGGTGTGATCGAGCTGCCGATCACCCCCGGACGGGCGGTCCATGTGGACCCGCAGGCGTACGTCGCCCACCAGGGTGACGTACGCAACAAGCTCTCCACCGCGCTGGGCTGGCGCGACATGGTGGGGCGCGGCTCGGGCGAGGCGTTCCAGCTGGAGCTGAGCGGCAGCGGTGCGGTGTACGTGCAGGCGTCGGAGGAGAAGCTGTGACCGGTCCGGTGGTCCTTGACCCGCACTCGCTGCCGAGCGACGACAACGTCAATCCGTACACCTTCTGCGTGGAGCTCAAGGGCTCCCAGTGGTTCCTGCAGAAGGGCAAGATGATCGCCTACTACGGGCGGATCGAGTTCAACGGCATCGGCCACGGTCGGCTGGACCGGCTGGTCCGTACGTCGTTCCACTCGCCGCTGCACGCGAGCGACTGGGTGGTGGCGGAGGGCAGCGGCAAGATGCTGCTGGCCGACCGGGCCTTCGACGTGAACTCGTTCGACCTGGACGACGGCAACCTGACGATCCGTTCGGGCAACCTCCTCGCCTACCAGCCGACGCTGGCGCTGAAGCAGTCGATCGTGCCGGGGTTCGTGACCCTGATCGGCACGGGCAAGTTCGTGGCCGCGTCGAACGGGCCGGTGGTCTTCATGGAGCCGCCGATGCGGGTGGATCCGCAGGCGCTGGTGGGCTGGGCGGACTGCCCTTCCCCGTGCCACCACTACGACCACGGCTACCTGACCGGTGTGATGGGCGGCGTACGGGCGCTGACGGGGATCGGCGGCACCTCGGGCGAGGAGCACCAGTTCGAGTTCGTGGGGGCGGGTACGGTACTGCTCCAGTCGACAGAGCTGCTGATGGCCGAACGGGCGATCGGTGAGACGCCGGCGCAGGCGGGGGTGCCGGGCGGTCATGGACCGTTCGGTTCCGGCCACGGCCAGGGCGGATCCGTACCGCGCCTTCCCGGTCAGCTCGGAGACCTCCAGCGTCGCTTCGGGCTGTAGCCGGTAGTCTGCGGAGTGTGACGCCATCGAACGGCGTCGAGCGCCGTTCGATTCCCCGCACCCGCCCGTCGGGACCCCGGGTGCCCGGCGTCACACTCCCGCATTTCGTCCAGCATTCAACTTCTTAGGTAGAATCCATACATGGAGACCGAGACGGCCACCCCCTGGCTCAACGACGCCGAGCAGTGTGCATGGCGCACGTATCTGGACGTCAACAGGATGCTGACGTACCAGCTGGAGAAGGATCTCCAGCCGTTCGGCCTGACCATCAACGACTACGAGATCCTGGTGAACCTCTCGGAGTCGGCGGAGCGCCGACTGCGCATGAGCGACCTCGCCACGGCGACGCTCCAGTCCAAGAGCCGGCTCTCGCACCAGATCACCCGCATGGAGAACGCGGGGCTCGTGCGCCGTGAGAACTGCGAGTCGGACCGCCGCGGGCTGTACGCGGTGCTCACCGACCACGGCATGGAGACGATGCGGAAGGTCGCACCGCACCACGTCGAGTCCGTGCGCAAGCACTTCATCGACCAGCTCAGCTCCGAGGCGCTCGGCGACCTCCACGAGTCGCTGAAGCCCGTCGCGGAACAGCTGCGCGGCCGCCGGGGCAAGCCCTAGCGGTCCTCGGGGCGGGGCAGGCCCCGGCGGCCGCCCTCCGGGAGCGGCAGGCGGAGTTCGAAGAGGGCCCCGCCCGCCGGCGCCTCGCCGACGGTGAGGGTGCCCCCGTGCCGTACCGCGACGTCCCTGGCGATGGCCAGGCCGAGCCCCGCGCCGCCCTCGTCGCGGCTGCGCGCGTCGTCGAGCCGCACGAACCGCTCGAAGATCCGCTCGCGGTCCGCCTCCGGCACCCCCGGCCCGTCGTCGGCCACCGCGAGCACGGCCCGGTCCCCCTCCTTCCGGACGGTGACCGTCACCTCCGCACGGGCGTGGCGCCCCGCGTTGCCGAGGAGATTGGCGAGCACACGCCCCAGCTGCCCCCGGGAGCCGGTCACCTCGACCGGCTCCGCCGCCGCCACCGTCACGCCCGGGCGCCCGGCCGCCTGCTCCCGCGCCAGCGCCGCGAGGTCGACCGGCGCGCCCGAGGGCCGCTCCCCCGCGTCGAGCCGGGCGAGCAGCAGCAGGTCGGCGGCGAGCCGCTGCAGCCGTACGGTGTCCTCGACCGCGCCCGGGACGTCCAGGAGATCCGGATGCGCGGCGCCCACCTCCAGCTGGGTGCGCAGCGAGGCGATGGGGCTGCGCAGCTCGTGCGAGGCGTCGGCGACGAACCGCCGCTGCCGCTCCACGGACGACTCCAGGGCCGTCAGCGTCTCGTTGGTGGTGCGCGCGAGGCGGGCCACCTCGTCGCCGGTGTCCGGCTCCGGCACCCGGCGGCTCAGATCCTGCGAGGCGGTGATGGCGGCCATCTCGCGGCGGATGTCCTCGACCGGGCGCAGGGCCCGGTGGGTCACCATCCAGGTCACACCCCCCACCACGAGCAGCAGCACCGGCAGGCCGATCAGCATGGCGGTGGCCGCGGTGCCCACCGCGTCCCGCTGCGCCCCGAGCGACGCGCCCGCGTACACCCAGACCGTCTCGTCCCGCCGGTCGGTGACCTCCACCCGGCTGAACCGGTAGTCCCCGCTCTCCCCGTCGACGGTGGCCGTGCCCTGCCCGTGCCAGGTGAGCTCCCCGACCTCACCCGGGGCGGGATCGTCCGCGTCGTCGTCATCGTCCCGCCCGGTCCCCGGGCTCTCGCCCGGGACGACGTCGGGCACACCGGTCCCGCTGATCGCCGTGAGCCCCTCGCTGACCGCCAGGACCCGGCCGTCGCGGTCGACGACCTGCACCGGGCTGTCCTCGCCGTCCGGCAGGTCCAGCGACGGGTACGGGGTGCCCGCGGCGATCCGCGCGGCGACCTCGCGGGCGACACCGTCCGCCTCGGCGTCCGCCCGGCTCGTGAGATCGCCGCGGAGCGACAACAGGACGGCCACACCCGCGGCGACGAGAGCGAGGGCCACCACCACCGTCGCGCCGAGGGTGGCCCTCGCCCGGACCGAGGAGAACCGTCGGCGGCCGCTCACCGCGCCTCCAGGCGGTACCCGGCGCCGCGCACCGTCCGGATCAGGGACGCGCCCAGCTTGCGGCGCAGCGTGCTGACGTACACCTCGACGATGTTCGGGTCGCCCTCGTAGGCGAAGTCCCAGACGTGCTCCAGGATCTCGGCCTTCGACACCACCTCGCCGGAACGCACGGCGAGCTGCTCCAGGACCGCGAACTCCTTGGCGGTGAGCACGACCTCCTCCTCGCCTCGGTGCACGCGCCGGGCCGCGGTGTCCACGCGCAGCTCTCCGAGATCGAGGACCGGGGAGGGACCCGCGCCGCGCCGCCGCAGCAGGGCCCGGATCCTGGCCACCAGGACGACGTAGGAGAACGGCTTGGTGAGGTAGTCGTCGGCACCCGTGTCGAGGCCCTCGGCCTCGTCGTACTCGCCGTCCTTCGCGGTCAGCATGAGGATCGGCACCTCGTCGCCGGCGGCGCGCAGCGCGGCGCAGACCCGGTAGCCGTTCATCCCGGGCAGCATCACGTCGAGCACGATCAGGTCGTACGGTGCCCCGCTCGCCCGGTGCAGCCCCTCCAGGCCGTCGTGGACGACGTCGACGGCGTACCCCTCCGCGGTCAGACCCTTGGCCAGGGAGACGGCGAGCCGCCGCTCGTCCTCCACGATCAAGAGGCGGGAGGGCCGGGCCGGGGCGTCTCGACCGGAGTGGTGGGCGACGGGTGGGCGCATGAGGACAGGTTCGCAAACCGAAGCTGAAGCCGCCTTCAGGTGACTTCAGCTCGCGTTCAGGTCGGTCTCCGCACAGTGGGGTGCGTCGAAGCGAACCACGCCGGGTTGGAGGACCCCATGAAGCGCAACATCGTCATCGCCACCGTCGCGGCGGCCACCGTGGTCTGCGGCGGAACCGCGGTCGCCTTCGCCGACGACGGGGGACGGGACGACAGGACGGCCGTACGGGACGCGAAGGTGACCGCCGCCCAGGCGATCGGCGCCGCGCTCACGGCGCAGCCGGGAACGGCCGTCTCGGCCGACCTGGACGACGACGGCCGCGGCTGGGAGGTGGACGTCCTGGGCGCCGGTACGACCTCGTACACGGTCCACGTGGACGCCGGCACCGGCGAGATCCTCGGCAAGGAGACCGACCGGGACGACGACGGGGACGACGCCGACGACCGCCGCGCCCTGCGGGGCGCCACCGTCGACGCCCGGGAGGCGGCCGAGGCGGCCGCCGCGAAGGGGGCCGTGACCTCGGTGGGCCTCGACGAGGACGACCGCGGCGCGGCCGCCTGGGACGTGGACACCGTGAACGGCGACTGGGAGGTCGGTCTGAAGACGGCCGAGGTCAGGGCGGACGACGACCGGGACGACGCGGACGACCGCGCGGACGACCACGCCGACGACCGGGACGACACGGCCGACCACGCGGCCGGGGACGCGGACGACCCCGCCGACGACTGAGGGGACGGGCCGCCGCCGTCGGCGGCCCCGTCCTCGCACCGCGCGAAGGCGCCGTCGGCCGGGCAGAAGCCCCGCCGACGGCGCCTTCGTCGTCTTCGCCGCCGGTCGCCGGGCGACCCGGCGGACGTCGCCGGGCCCAGGGGCCGACGGGCGGCCGGCGGCCCGACACCCGGCTGCCTCGGGCCGTCAGCCGCGAGACACCGGGTGGCCCGGCCGCACGCGCGGCCGGCGCGCGGCCGGTCAGCCCTCGGTCAGCCCCGCCACCAGCTCGTCCGCCGCGCGGTACGGGTCCAGCTCGCCCGCCACGATCCGCTCCGCCAGCGCGTCCAGCCGGCGGTCGCCGTGCAGATCGCCGATGCGCTCGCGCAGCGCCGTGACCGCGATCGTCTCGACCTCGCGCGCCGAGCGCGCGCGGCGGCGCTCGGCCAGCACCCCGTGCTCCTCCATCCAGGCGCGGTGCTTCTCCAGCGCCTCGACGACCTCGTCGATGCCCTCGGCGCGCGCCGCGACCGTCTTCACGATCGGCGGCCGCCAGTCGCCGGGGCCGCGCGCCTCGCCCAGGCCCAGCATGTGGTTCAGCTCGCGGGCCGTCGCGTCCGCGCCGTCCCGGTCCGCCTTGTTGACCACGTACACGTCGCCGATCTCCAGGATGCCCGCCTTCGCGGCCTGGATCCCGTCGCCCATGCCCGGCGCGAGGAGCACCACCGAGGTGTCGGCCTGGGAGGCGATCTCGACCTCGGACTGCCCGACGCCGACGGTCTCCACGAGGATCACGTCGCAGCCGGCCGCGTCCAGGACGCGGATCGCCTGCGGGGCCGACCAGGCGAGCCCGCCCAGGTGGCCGCGGGTGGCCATCGAGCGGATGTAGACGCCCGGGTCGGAGGCGTGCTCCGACATCCGGACCCGGTCGCCGAGCAGCGCTCCCCCGCTGAAGGGGGACGAGGGGTCGACGGCCAGGACGCCGACCCGCTTGCCCGCTCGCCGGTACGCCGTCACCAGCGCGGACGTCGACGTGGACTTCCCCACGCCGGGCGAGCCCGTCAGGCCCACCACGTACGCGCCGCCGGTGAGCGGCGCCAGCGTCTCCATCACCTCACGCAGCTGCGGGGACGCCCCCTCCACGAGCGAGATCAGCCGGGCCACGGCGCGCGGCCGGCCCTCCCGTGCCTGGGCGACCAGTTCGGGGACGTCCACCATGTTCAACCGCTCCTTGCTTCCGGGACTACTTGCCGGGTACGCGAACGATCAGAGCGTCGCCCTGACCGCCGCCGCCGCACAGCGCCGCCGCGCCGACACCGCCGCCGCGCCGCTTGAGCTCCAGGGCCAGGTGGAGCACCACACGGGCGCCGGACATGCCGATCGGGTGCCCCAGGGCGATCGCGCCGCCGTTGACGTTCACCTTTTCCGGGGTCACGCCCAGGTCCTTCATTGACTGGACGGCGACGGCCGCGAACGCCTCGTTGATCTCGATGAGGTCGAGGTCCTCGACGCCCAGGCCCTCCTTCTTCAGGGCGTGCTGGATCGCGTTGGACGGCTGCGACTGGAGCGAGTTGTCGGGGCCGGCCACGTTGCCGTGGGCGCCGATCTCGGCGATCCACTCCAGGCCGAGCTCCTCCGCCTTGGCCTTGCTCATCACGACCACGGCGGCGGCGCCGTCCGAGATCTGCGAGGAGGTGCCGGCGGTGATGGTGCCGTCCTTGGCGAAGGCCGGACGGAGCTTGCCGAGCGACTCGACGGTGGTCTCGCCGCGGATGCCCTCGTCCTTGGAGAAGACGACCGGCTCGCCCTTGCGCTGCGGGATCTCGACCGGGGTGATCTCGGCCTCGAAGATGCCGTTCTTCTGCGCGGCGGCGGCGCGCTGGTGCGACAGCGCGGCGATCTCGTCCTGCTCGGGGCGGGCGATGCCGAGGCGGCTGTTGTGCTTCTCGGTGGACTCGCCCATCGCGATGTTCTCGAAGGCGTCGGTGAGGCCGTCGTACGCCATGGCGTCGAGCATCTCGATGGCGCCGTACTTGTAGCCCTCGCGGGACTTCGGCAGCAGGTGCGGGGCGTTGGTCATCGACTCCTGGCCACCGGCGACGACCACGTCGAACTCACCCGCGCGGATGAGCTGGTCGGCGAGGGCGATCGCGTCGAGGCCGGACAGACACACCTTGTTGATGGTGAGCGCCGGGACGTTCATCGGGATGCCGGCCTTGACGGCGGCCTGGCGGGCGGGGATCTGGCCGGCGCCCGCCTGGAGCACCTGGCCCATGATCACGTACTGCACCTGGTCGCCGCCGATGCCGGCCCGGTCGAGCGCGGCCTTGATGGCGAAGCCGCCCAGCTCCGCGCCGGAGAAGGACTTGAGGGAACCGAGCAGGCGTCCCATGGGCGTGCGGGCGCCCGAGACGATCACTGAGGTGGTACCGGTCGTTCCAGACATGAGGCACAGCCCCTTGAGATGAGGAGTGAACGAGGGTTTACCGCCAATGTACTGAGCGGTGCCTCGGCTGGTCACCGCCCGGCCGGTGTGACGGCGCGCACGTTGCGTAACCACCCGGTGGGCGCTGCACTGGGGTCATGCTGACGCGAATCGACCACATCGGGATCGCCTGTTTCGACCTCGACAAGACCGTCGAGTTCTACCGTGCGACCTACGGTTTCGAGGTGTTCCACTCCGAGGTGAACGAGGAGCAGGGCGTCCGCGAGGCCATGCTCAAGATCAATGACACCTCCGACGGCGGAGCCTCGTACCTCCAGCTCCTGGAGCCCACCCGCGAGGACTCCGCGGTGGGCAAGTGGCTCGCCAAGAACGGCGAGGGAGTGCACCACATCGCCTTCGGCACCGCCGATGTCGACGGGGACGCCGCGGACATCCGCTCCAAGGGCGTGCGGGTCCTCTACGACGAGCCGAGGATCGGCTCCATGGGCTCCCGCATCACCTTCCTGCACCCCAAGGACTGCCACGGTGTCCTGACCGAACTGGTCACCTCCGCCGACCCCTCCTCAACGGAGCACTGACCTCCGGATTCCTGGCCCGGTAGAGTGGGCGGCTCCGGGCCGGGGCCGGTCGGTGCCGCATGTCATGCGGCGTCGAAGTCGGGGTATCCGATCTGCCACGATTCCGGGGGGCCGTTCTTCGGGGAACGGTGCTCGTTGGAGTGTTGCGACCAGGGGACGGATGGGACCGCGCAGTGCGGGGCTACGAACACCAGGAGAGCCACCGAGCTGAAGACGACCATCTTTCGCGGTTCGAAGCCGAGATGGACCGGCTGAAGACCGAGCGGGAGAAGGCCGTCCAGCACGCCGAGGACCTCGGTTACCAGGTCGAGGTCTTGCGCGCCAAGCTCCACGAGGCGCGCCGGACCATCGCATCCCGCCCCTCGTTCGACAGCGCGGACATCGGCTACCAGGCCGAGCAGCTGCTGCGGAACGCGCAGATCCAGGCCGACCAGCTGCGCCAGGACGCCGAGCGGGAGCTGCGCGAGGCCCGCGCCCAGACCCAGCGCATCCTGCAGGAGCACGCCGAGCACCAGGCGCGGCTCCAGGCGGAGCTGCACGCCGAGGCCGTCCAGCGCCGGCAGCGGCTGGACCAAGAACTTTCGGAGCGCCGCCAGACCGTCGAGGCGCACGTCAACGAGAACGTCGCCTGGGCCGAGCAGCTGCGCGCCCGTACGGAGGCCCAGGCCCGCCGCCTGATGGAGGAGTCGCGGGCCGACGCCGAGCAGGCGCTCGCCGGCGCTCGCGCCGAGGCCACCCGGCTCGCCGAGGAGACCCGCCAGCGGGTCGGCTCGGAGGCGGAGGCGGCCCGTGCCGAGGCCGAAGCGATTCTGCTGCGCGCCCGCAAGGACGCCGAGCGGCTCCTGAACGCCGCGTCCACCCAGGCGCAGGAGGCCACCAGCCACGCCGAGCAGCTGCGTTCCTCCACCACCGCCGAGAGCGAGCAGGCCCGCCAGCAGGCCACCGAGCTGTCCCGCGCCGCCGAGCAGCGGCTGCAGGAGGCCGAGGACCGGGTGCGCGAGGCCCGGGCGGAGGCCGAGAAGGCGCTGACCGAGGCCAAGGAGGCGGCCGCCAAGCAGCTGTCGTCGGCGGAGTCCGTCAACGAGCAGCGCACCCGCACCGCGAAGGCGGAGATCGCACGGCTGGTCGGCGAGGCCACCAAGGAGGCCGAGGACCTCAAGGCGGAGGCCGAGGAGAAGCTCCGCGAGGCGACCGCCGAGGCGGAGAAGCTGGTCTCCGAGGCGTCCGACAAGGCCCGCACGGTCGCGGCCGAGGACTCGGCCGCGGCCCTCGCCAAGGCCGCCAGGACCGCCGAGGAGGTCCTCACCAAGGCGTCCGAGGACGCCCAGGCGACCACCCGCAAGGCGTCCGAGGAGGCCGAACGCATCCGGCGCGAGGCCGAGACGGAGGCCGACCGGCTGCGCAACCAGGCCGAGGAGCAGGCCGACGAGGTGCTCGGCTCGGCCAAGGACGACACCAAGGAGTACCGCGCCAAGACGGTCGAGCTGCAGGAGGAGGCGCGCCGGCTGCGCGGCGAGGCCGAGCAGCTGCGGGCCGAGGCGATCGCCGAGGGCGAGAAGATCCGCGGCGAGGCCCGGCGCGAGGCCGTCGGCCAGATCGAGGAGGCGGCGAGCACCGCAGAGGAGCTGCTGACCAAGGCCCGTACCGACGCCGACGAGCTGCGCGCGAGCGCGGGCGCGGAGGGCGAGCGGGTCCGCTCCGAGGCGATGGAGCGCGCCCAGACGCTGCGCACCCAGGCCGAGGAGACGCTGGAGCGCACCCGCACCGAGGCCGAGCGGACGCGCACGGAGGCCGAGGAGCAGGCCGAGTCGGTCAAGGAGGCCGCCGAGCGTGACGCGGCCACGGTGCGCGAGGACGCCGAGCGGGCCGCCGAGGCCCGGCACGCGGAGGCGGCCGACGAGCTCACCCGGCTGCACACCGAGGCCGCGACGCGGGTCGAGTCCGCCGAGCAGGCGCTGACCGACGCCCGCGGCGAGAGCGCGCGGCTGCGGCGCGAGGCCGCGGAGGAGACCGATCGGCTCCGCACGGAGGCCGCGGAGCGCATCCGCACGCTCCAGGCGCAGGCCGAGGAGGAGGCCGAGCGGCTGCGCACGGAGGCGGCGTCGGACGCGTCCACGTCGCGCGCGGAGGCCGAGACCGCCGCCGTACGGCTGCGGACGGAGGCGGCGACGGAGGCCGAGCGGCTGAAGTCGGAGGCGCAGGAGACCGCGGACCGGGTACGGGCCGAGGCCGCGGCCGCGGCCGAGCGGGTCGCCACCGAGGCCGCCGAGGCGCTGGCCGCCGCGCAGGAGGAGGCCAACCGGCGTCGCCGGGAGGCCGAGGAGACGTTGGAGTCGGCCCGTTCCGAGGCCGACCGCGAGCGGGAGCACGCCCGCGAGCAGTCCGAGGAGCTGCTGGCCTCCGCCCGCAAGCGGGTGGAGGAGGCCCAGACCGAGGCCCACCGCCTGGTCGAGGAGGCTGACCGGCGGGCCACGGAGATGGTGTCCGCCGCCGAGCGGGCCGCGCAGGAGGTCCGCGACTCGGTCGCGGGTCTGCGCGAGCAGGCCGAGGAGGAGATCACCGGTCTGCGCAGCGCCGCCGAGCACGCTGCGGAGCGCACCAGGACCGAGGCGCAGGAGGAGGCGGACCGGGTCCGCGCCGACGCGTACGAGGAGCGGGAGCGGGCGACCGAGGACGCCAACCGCGTCCGTACCCGCGCGCAGGAGGAGTCCGAGGCCGCGAACGCGCTGGCCGAGCGGACGGTCGCGGACGCGATCGCCGAGTCGGAGAAGCTGCGCGCGGACACCGCCGAGTACGCGCAGCGGGTACGGACCGAGGCGTCGGAGGCGCTGGGCGCCGCCGAGCAGGACGCGGCGCGCTCCCGGGCGGACGCCCGCGAGGACGCCAACCGCATCCGCTCCGAGGCCGCGACGGAGGCCGACCGGCTGACGGCCGAGGCCGAGGAGCTCGTCACGATCGCCCGCACGGAGGGCGAGCAGATCCTCGACGAGGCGCGCAAGGCCGCCGACAAGCGGCGCACCGACGCCGCCGAGCAGGCGGACACGCTCGTCACGGAGGCGGCGGCGGAGGCCGAGCGGCTCACCACCGAGGCGGAGCAGCTGCGTGCCGAGGCGGAGCAGCTGAAGACCGACGGCGAGGCGCACGCCCAGGCGCTGCGGGTCGCCGCGCTCGCCGACGGCGAGCAGGTCCTCGACGAGGCCCGCAAGGCCGCCGACAAGCGGCGCACGGACGCCGCCGAGCAGGCCGACGCGCTCATCGCGGAGGCCACCGGCGAGGCCGAGCGGCTCACTACCGAGGCCGCCGAGCTGCTGGAGTCGACCGAGCAGGACGCGCTGCGGCTGCGGACCGAGGCCGAGCAGGTCAAGGAGGACGGCGAGGCGCAGGCCGAGGCGCTGCGGGCGGCCGCCCGGGCGGACGGCGAGCAGGTCCTCGACGAGGCCCGCAAGGCCGCCGACAAGCGGCGCGCGGACGCGGCCGAGCAGGCGGACTCCCTCATCGCGGAGGCCACGGGGGAGGCCGAGCGGATCACGGCCGAGGCCGGCGACGAGGCGGAGCGGCTGCGGGCCGAGGCCGCGGAGAACGTGGGGCAGGCGCAGCAGGCCGTCGAGCGGATCCGTGCCGAGGGCGAGCGGCTGCGGGCGGAGGCCGAGGCGGCGGCGGAGCAGATGCGTTCCGAGGCGCGGGCCGCTGCCGACCGTACGCTCGACGAGGCGCGCGAGGCAGGTGCCAAGCGCCGGTCGGACGCGGCCGAGCAGGCCGACCAGCTGATCGCGAAGGCCCAGGAGGAGGCGCTGCGCGCCACCACCGAGGCGGAGTCGCAGGCGGACACGATGGTCGGCGCGGCCCGTCAGGAGGCCGAGCGGATCGTGGCCGAGGCGACCGTCGAGGGCAACTCCCTGGTGGAGAAGGCCCGTACGGACGCGGACGAGCTCCTGGTGGGCGCGCGCACCGACGCGACGGCCATAAGGGAGCGGGCCGAGGAGCTGCGCGGCCGGATCGAGGGCGAGATCGAGGAGCTGCACGAGCGGGCGCGGCGGGAGACGGCCGAGCAGATGAAGACGGCGGGGGAACGCGTCGACAAGCTCGTGAAGGCCGCGGAGGAGCAGCGGGCCGAGGCCGAGGAGAAGTCGAAGGAGATGCTCTCCGAGGCGAGTTCGGAGGCCAGCAAGGTCCGGATCGCGGCCGTGCGGAAGGCCGAGGCGCTGCTCAAGGAGGCCGAGCAGAAGAAGGCGTCCCTGGTCGGCGAGGCGGAGCGGATCAGGACGGAGGCCGAGACCGAGGCCGAGCAGATGATCTCCGAGGGCAAGCGGGACCTGGATGTCCTCGTGCGCCGTCGCGAGGACATCAATGCCGAGATCTCCCGTGTCCAGGACGTCCTCGAAGCGTTGGAGTCTTTCGAGGCACCGGCGGGCGGAGCGAAGTCCGGCGGCGCGAAGGACGACGTCAAGGCAGGTGCGTCAGCGGGGGCGACACGTTCGAGTGGCAAGTCCTCCGACGGCTAGCCACTCAAAAGGCTGGACATTCTCCATATCAAACGGGCATCCGCTCGATGACACGCCGCTTCGGCCCCTAGGATTCCCCCTAACACCTCACCGGTCTCATTCGACAGGAACCCCATGAGCGACACTTCCTCCCCCTTCGGCTTCGAGCTCGTGCGGCGTGGTTACGACCGCGGTCAGGTGGACGACCGCATTACCAAGCTCGTCGCCGACCGTGACAGTGCTCTGGCCCGAATCACCTCTCTGGAAAAGCGCATCGAGGAACTCCACCTCGAGACGCAGAACGCCCAGGCCCAGGTCACCGACGCCGAGCCGTCGTACGCAGGTCTCGGCGCGCGTGTCGAGAAGATCCTCCGCCTCGCCGAGGAGGAGGCGAAGGACCTGCGCGAGGAGGCCCGCCGCGCCGCCGAGCAGCACCGCGAGCTGGCCGAGTCGGCCGCCCAGCAGGTGCGGAACGACGCCGAGTCGTTCGCGGCGGAGCGCAAGGCGAAGGCCGAGGACGAGGGCGTTCGGATCGTCGAGAAGGCACAGGGTGAGGCCAACTCGCTGCGTGCCGAGGCGCAGAAGGACGCGCAGTCCAAGCGCGAGGAGGCGGACGCGCTCTTCGAGGAGACCCGCGCCAAGGCCGCCCAGGCCGCCGCGGACTTCGAGACGAACCTGGCCAAGCGCCGCGAGCAGTCGGAGCGCGACCTGGCCTCGCGTCAGGCCAAGGCCGAGAAGCGCCTCGCCGAGATCGAGCACCGCGCCGAGCAGCTCCGCCTGGAGGCCGAGAAGCTGCGCACGGACGCGGAGCGCCGGGCCCGCCAGACGGTGGAGACCGCGCAGCGCCAGGCCGAGGACATCGTGGCCGACGCGAACGCCAAGGCCGACCGGATCCGCTCGGAATCGGAGCGCGAGCTCGCGGCTCTGACGAACCGCCGCGACTCCATCAACGCCCAGCTGACCAACGTCCGCGAGATGCTGGCGACGCTGACCGGTGCCGCCGTGGCGGCCGCCGGTTCCCCGATCGACGACGAGCCGGCCACCCGCGGCGTCCCGGCGCAGCAGACCCGGTAAGCACCGTGCGTCTGCCGTCCCGGTAACCGGAACGCGAGCACCCGCAAAACCCTCCGCCATTCCAGTGGCGGAGGGTTTTGCGCACCCGTAGGTTGGTCGCATGATCGAGCTCGAGGGCCTGACGAAACGGTTCGGATCGAAGACGGCGGTGGACCATCTCTCCTTCCAGGTACGCCCTGGTGTGGTGACCGGCTTCCTCGGCCCCAACGGCGCGGGCAAGTCGACGACCATGCGCATGATGCTCGATCTGGACAACCCGACGAGCGGGACGGTCCGGATCGACGGCAAGCACTACCGCGAGCTCCAGGAGCCCTTGAAGTACATCGGGGCGCTGCTCGACGCCAAGGCGATGCACGGCGGCCGGTCCGCGTACAACAACCTGCTCTGTCTCGCGCAGTCCAACCGCATCCCGTCGAGCCGGGTCGGTGAGGTCCTCGATCTGGTCGGTCTGACGGCGGTCGCGCGGAAGAAGTCGAAGGGCTTCTCCCTCGGCATGGGGCAGCGGCTGGGAATCGCGTCGGCGCTGCTCGGTGATCCCGAGATCCTGATGTTCGACGAACCCGTCAATGGTCTGGACCCCGAGGGAATTCACTGGATCCGCAATCTGATGAAGGCGCTCGCGGCCGAGGGCCGGACGATCTTCGTTTCCAGCCATCTGATGAGCGAAATGGCGCTGACGGCGGATCACCTGATCGTGATCGGCCAGGGAAAGCTGTTGGCCGACACGTCGATGGCGGATTTCATCCACCAGAATTCGCGGAGCTACGTACGGCTGCGCTCGCCGCAGCAGGAGCGGCTGCGGGATGTCCTGCACGCCAACGGCTTCACTCCCGTCGAGGCGGGCAACGGGACGCTGGAGGTGGACGGGGCCACCACCGAGAAGCTCGGTGAACTGGCCGCCGAGAACCAGCTCGTGCTGCACGAACTGAGCTCCCAGCGCGCCTCCCTCGAAGAGGCTTTCATGCAGATGACGGCCGGTGCCGTGGAGTACCACGCGCACGGCACGGACGTACACGGCGCGGACGCGCCCGCCGCCGGCCCCCGCTGGGGCGAGAACACCAAGGGAGCCTGAACGATGGCAGCGGTATCCGCGGTCCTCCAGTCCGAGTGGACCAAGATCCGGACGGTCTCCTCGACGGTCTGGACCCTGGCGAGCGCGCTCCTGGTGACGGTGGCGATGAGCGCCGCGCTCTGCGCCCTGCTGAAGTCGACCTTCTCGGACCTCTCCGAGGCCGAGCAGGCGACCTTCGACCCGACCTTCGTCAGCTTCTCCGGGATGGTGCTCGGCCAGCTGGCGATGGTGGTCTTCGGCGTCCTCGTGGTCGGCACCGAGTACAGCTCCGGCATGATCCGGACGTCCCTGGCGGCGGTGCCGCAGCGGGCGACCTTCATCTTCAGCAAGATCGCGGTGGCCGGGGCGCTCGCCCTGGTGGTGGGACTGGCGACCAGCTTCCTCTCGTTCTTCCTGGGCCAGGCCCTGCTGGGCGAGCACCGCACCTCCCTGGGCGCGGACAACGTGCTGCGGGCCGTCGTCGGCGGCGGGCTCTACATGGGCCTGATCGCGCTCTTCTCGATGGGTGTGGCGACGATGCTGCGCTCGTCGATGCTCTCTCTCGGCATCCTCGTCCCGTTCTTCTTCCTGGTCTCGCAGATCCTCTCGGCCGTGCCCAAGGCCAAGGAGGTGGCGCTCTACTTCCCCGACCAGGCCGGCTCCAAGATCATGCAGGTGGTGCCGGACGCCATGAACACGGAGGAGGCTCCGTACGGGCCCTGGGGCGGGCTCGGCATCATGGTGATCTGGGTGGCGGTGGCACTGCTCGGCGGCTATCTGGTCCTGAAGAAGCGGGACGCCTGACCCGGCGGGGCCCCCTCAGCCCGTCGTGGTGGGGTCCCTGGGCGCGGGGAGCGCCTGCGGCGGTCGGCCCTCGTCGGGGAGGACCTGGTCGAACTCGGTCCAGCCCTGCCAGTCCCACACGTCGACGGCCGTGTCCGGGTGGAGCGGCACGAAGCGGCCGCGCTCGAAGTCGTCGCCGTCCAGGTCGAACCACCGCTCGTCGACGACCTCCGTGCCGAGACCGACGGTGCGCGCGGTCAGCCGGACCAGCAGCTTCACCCCCACCGAGTCCGAGAGGTCCTTGCCCTGGATCTCTCGGAAGGGGAGCGTGGCCGCGGGCGCGTCCAGCGGGATCCACACGGTGAAGGGCGCTCCGCGTTCCACCGCGAGCCAGGCACGCTCCTCGGCGGGCTCGCCCTTCTCGTCGAGGACCTTGAGCCACTTCTTGTAGATGACGAGGCTGCCGTCGTGGGGCGACCTCTCCAGGTAGCGCAGGTGCACCCGGGCCCGCAGGTCCACCACGGAGAGGTTGTCGAGGTAGTTGTAGAAGCGCACCGCGATGATGCCGTCCTCGCTGCCGGCGTGGGCGCGCGCGTACCCCGGGAAGTCGGCCGCCCAGGCGTGGGAGATGCTGGCCCGCTTGCGCCAGACGAACGGCCGCAGGGCGAAGAGCTTGATCAGCACGATGCCGAGCACCACGGCGGGCGCCAGGGCGCCGGTCACGGAGGCGACGGAGGCCAGCAGCTGATGGGCCAGGTTCTCGTCCTGCGGGCTGAGGTTGTCCGTGCCCACGCAGGCCCGCAGCGCTTCGAGCGCGGTGCTCACCAGCCCCTCGACGTCCCCGAAGCGGTCGGCGAGCGAGGCGGGCGAGGACTCCGTGAGGGTCCAGACGACGGCGATGACGACGGAGAGCGCCATCAGCGCACCGAGGGTCATGGCCATCAGGACGTGGACCGAACGCCCGGCGATCCACCACCGAACGGACGTACGACGTCTCGGGTGGGGGCGGCGCCCCCGTCTCCTGAATCTCCCTGTCACCAGCAACTCCACTTCCCCCCAAGTGAATTGACGCAGCGATCACATTCTGCCCGAGCGGAGGTGTGTCCGGTATACGCGACGACCCACGTCCCGTACGCTCTCGGGAGCAGATCCGGCACGGCCGGTGCACCGCCCCACCTGCACGACCTCGAAGGGCTCACGTGATGGACCGCAGCCTGGCAGCCCTCGGCCTGGACGACGTGGCCGTCGAGCGTCCCCTGATCTACCCCGGACGCCCCGTGACGGAGCCCTCGCTCCTCCTCGACGACGAGTTGCTGCCGCTGGACGTCCGGGCCACGCGGCTGGGCGAGTGGACGGTCGATCAGGGCGGGCGGCTCGACGAGATCCTGACGCTGCACGGGCAGGAGCCCGTCGGGCGCCGGTACCCGGTGATCGCCGTCGGCTCGAACGCCTCGCCGGGCCAGGTGCGGCACAAGCTGCGCCGACTGAACCTGCCGGTCTTCGTCCCCATGATCCCGGTACGGGTCGGCGGGATCGGCGTCGGCTGCTCCGGACACATCAGTCCCGCGGGGTACGTGGCGGGCACCCCGTTCGTCGATCACACGGCCCGCACCACCCTGGTCGTCACCTGGCTCGACGCGCGCCAGCTCAAGGCGGTCGACGACACCGAGTTCCCGGACTACCGCCGTGCGATCCTGCCGGGCGACGTCTTCGACATGACCATGCCGTCCGAGGAGCGCCTCGGCGGGGCGTACATCTACTTCAGCGCGCACGGCGTGCTGGCGCCCGACGGGGAGCGGCCGCTGCCGGGCGGCGGCGACCAGGCGACCCTGCTCGGCGGGCTGCTCGCCGGCTCGGCCCGGCTCCGGGAGCTGCTGGGGCCGGACGCCGCCGCCTGGGTCGACCGCGCCGGACACGACCGGGGCACACGGGCGAGTGGCACGACGATCTTCGGCGAGGAGGGCTGGGTCCTTCCGCAGACCGACTTCCTCCCCTATCTCGACGAGTCCGCCGAGCTGCTGCCGTACGACGGCCTGCCCCCGCTGGCGGGCTCCCTGCCGAACCGGACCGGTAACGGCTGATCGGACTTGGCCGGAACCGTCAACGGCTGGATAAGCTCCTAGCTCATACGGGGGGCTGCGCCTGTCGGCCACGGCCCCGACGACGACCTGAACTGTCGATGGGGCTGGAGAATGATCGAGGCAGTCGGCCTGACGAAGCGCTATGGCGCCAAGACGGCCGTGTACAACCTTTCCTTCCATGTGCGGCCGGGGACCGTCACCGGCTTCCTGGGCCCCAACGGCTCCGGCAAGTCCACGACCATGCGCATGATCCTCGGGCTCGACCAGCCCACCTCCGGGCATGTCACGATCGGCGGTCATCCGTTCCGGCAGCTGCCGAACGCGCCCCGCCAGGTCGGCGCGCTGCTCGACGCGAAGGCGGTGCACGGCGGACGCAGCGCCCGCAGCCACCTGCTGTCGCTCGCCCAGCTCGCCGGTATCCCGGCGCAGCGGGTCGACGAGGTCCTCGGGGTCGTGGGCCTCCAGGACGTCGCCAAGCGGCGCTCCAAGGGCTTCTCGCTCGGCATGGGCCAGCGGCTCGGGATCGCGGCGGCGCTGCTCGGCGATCCGCAGGTGCTGCTGTTCGACGAGCCGGTCAACGGCCTCGACCCGGAGGGCATCCTCTGGGTCCGCAACCTCATGAAGAAGCTCGCCGCCGAGGGGCGGACGGTCTTCGTCTCCAGCCACCTCATGAGCGAGATGGCGCTGACCGCCGACCATCTGATCGTGATCGGCCGCGGCCAGCTGATGGCCGACATGAGCGTCAAGGACTTCATCTCGGCGAACTCGGCGGACTTCGCCCGCGTGCGGACCCCGCAGACCGAGCCTCAGCAGCGGGAGAAGCTGACGGCGGCGCTGACGGAGGCCGGTGGCCGCGTGATGTCCGAGCCGGACGGCGCGCTGCGCGTGACCGGCCTGCCGCTGCCCCGGATCAGCGATCTGGCGCACGACGCCGACGTACGGCTCTGGGAGCTGTCCCCGCACCAGGCCTCGCTGGAGGAGGCGTACATGCGGATGACGCAGGGCGCCGTGGACTACCGCTCCACCGATGACCAGCTGGCCCATCTCCAGCAGCCTCAGCCGCACGGGTACGCCGTACCGCCGCAGCCGGCGGTCCAGGAGGTGCCGCAGCAGGGCTGGTACGCCCCGCCGCCGCCCGGACAGAACCCGTACGCCGCCCCGCCGCAGAGCGAGCCCGCCAAGAACGACGAGGACGCCCGATGACCGCCCCCGCCCCCTACTCGTACGTCTCCCCCATCCCCGTGCGCAAGGCGCACCTGGGTGACGCGATCGCGTCGGAGTGGACGAAGATCCGCTCCCTGCGCTCCACGATGTGGACGCTGGGGGTGATGGTGCTGCTGATGCTGGGCATCGGTCTCGGTGTGGCCGCCATCGTGGCGGCGTCGGAGGTGCCGACGGAAGGCGAGTCGGCGCTCGGCCTCGGCTTCTTCGGCGTCCTGCTCGGCTCGATCTGCGTGATCACGCTGGGCGTGCTGACCATCGCCTCCGAGTACGGCACGGGCATGATCCGCACCACGCTCACCGCCTGCCCGAGCCGCGCCCGGGTGCTGACGGCGAAGGCGATCGTCTTCTTCGCCCTCGTCTTCACGATCACCACGGTGACGGCGGCCCTCGTCGCCATGGCGCAGCTGGCGATCGTGGACACCGCCGTGGAGCCCACCTCCGGGGAGTGGCTGCGGGCGACGGTCGGCGTCGGCCTCTTCGTGGCCGAGCTCGGCCTGCTGGCGCTCTCGATCGGCGCGATCATCCGGCACTCGGCGGGCGCGATCACCATCATGATCGGCGTTCTGCTGCTGCCGCTGGTCGCCGCCATGTTCATGTTCTCGGAGTCGCTCGCCTCGGTGCAGGAATGGCTGCTCGACTACGCGATCCCGAGCCAGCTCATCGCGCTGTACGCGGGCAAGTCGGCCATGAGCGGCGGTTCCGGTCCCACGGGCTGGGACCCGGTGTGGATCCTGCTGGTCGTCACGGCCGCGACGATGGGCGGCGCGTACGCCCTGCTGAACAGCCGGGACGTCTGACCGGACGTCTAGTACCTCGGCGCGTTACGGGACCGCTGCACCCTGGAGGTGCGGCGGTCCTTCGCGTTCCAGCAGGCCCTGTGCCAGTGCCGGCGGTCGTCCACTCCCCCGTACTCCGGCCAGGCCACCACGTGCGGCGCGCCGCCGGGGATCTCCTGGTCGCAGCCGGGGCAGCGGTAGCGCTTGCCGGGGGCGCTGGCGCCGGCGACATGGCGGACGTACCACTCCTCCCCCTGCCAGGTCTCGCTGCGCTGGGATCCCCCGTACCGGTCGCCCGACTCAGCCTGAGGTTCGGGCTTCTCGCCGCCACTGGGACGGTTGCGACGCGGGGACACGTAATCACCTCACGGGGCCGGGGGCGGGAACACGGACGGTTCTCTCCAGCCTACGGGCCGCGACACGGTGGGCCGGTCCACCCTCCAGGCCGAATCAGCGGAAAATCGCAAGAACTTCATGCGAGGCCGTTGCCTTTGGCACGTGTCAGACGTTGTTGC
The DNA here is from genome assembly GCF_040653355.1 of Streptomyces sp. NPDC047971. Lineage (NCBI taxonomy): Bacteria > Bacillati > Actinomycetota > Actinomycetes > Kitasatosporales > Streptomycetaceae > Streptomyces > Streptomyces sp. NPDC047971. The sequence goes on from NZ_JBEZNW010000006.1 coordinate 103,896, forward strand.
CAGTACGAGGGGGAGAAACGCGTCGGCCGCAAGGAGGCAGAAGGCGATGCGCGTGGGTACGTTTGTGCTGGCCGCCCAGTTCCCGGGTCAGGGCCAGGGTGAGGCGCTGCACCGGGCGGTGCGGACCGCCGAGGTGGCCGAGGAGGCGGGGCTCGACTCCGTCTGGCTCGCCGAGCACCATTTCGTTCCGTACGGAGTCTGTCCGTCGGCCGTGACCCTGGCGGCGCTGCTGCTGGGCCGCACGCGCCGCCTCCGGGTCGGCACGGCGGTCAGTGTGCTGCCGACCGTCCATCCGGTGGCGTTGGGCGAGCAGGCCGCGCTGCTGCACCTCACCTCCGGGGGGCGGTTCACGCTCGGGGTGGGCAGAGGCGGCCCGTGGGTCGACCTGGAGGTGTTCGGTGCCGGTCTCCCGGCGTACGAACAGGGCTTCCCCGAATCCCTCGACCTGCTGCTGCGCTGGCTGTCCGAGCCCCGGGTGTCGGCCGAGGGAGAACGATTCGCCTTCCGCGAGGTGGCCGTCGTGCCACGCGCCGACGAGCTCATCGGCGGGGAGGCGGCGCCCGAGGTCGTCGTCGCCTGCACCTCCCCCAAGAGCGTCCGGCTGGCCGCCGAGCGCGGGCTGCCGATGCTGCTGGGGATGCACTGCGGCGACGAGGACAAGGCCGAGATGGTGGCCGCCTGGGCGCGCTGTGCGCGGGACGCCGGGCGGGACCCCGACGAGATCGCGCGGATCGGCGCCTGCCATGTCTCGGCGGGCGTCGCCCAGCTCGCCGATCGCGGTGCGGACGCGGCCGAGGCCCTCGTGAAGGCGATGCCGGGCTGGCTGAAGCGGGGCCTGGACGCCCATGTGACGGTGGACGGCCGGCACCGCGCGATGCGGGACCCCGTCGCGTACACGGAGCTGCTGTGCGGACTCCACCCGGTGGGTACGCCCCGGATCGCGGCGGACCGGCTCGCGGCGACCTCGGAGCGGACGGGCATCACGCGCTTCGCGCTGCTCTCCGAGGGCACGGGCGATCTCGCGGCCACCGAGGAGAACGTCCGGCGGCTGGGGGCCGAGGTGCTCCCCCTGCTGGTGTGAGTTCATGGGTGGTTCGGGTGTGATGCCGCCGCTCCGGCACCTCTCGCATCGTTCGCGTCTCCCGCGATGCGGAGCGGCAGCACCGTGTGTCAGCAGTCGCGAAGTTCCGGCGACTGGTTGAGCAGCTGACCCCGTACGGAGGTGAAGCGGGCGAGCCGCTCGTCCACCGCGGGGTCCAGCGGGAACACCGCCACGCGGTGGCAGTTCTGGAAGGCCAGACGCACCCCGAAGTGCCGCTGCAGCGCACCACGGATCGCGTCACTCGCGAGTGCACGCAACAGCTGGCCACGTGCCTGCTCGTTCGGCGGCGGCGTCTGGTTGTCGGCGAACTCTCCACCGTCCACCTTCAGCTGGGCCACCAGAGAACTGATCATCTCCCATGCGTAGGGCAGGGAGGTCCGGACGCAGTCGACGAAGTCGGCTTCGTCGACCTCGCCTCGCTCGGCCTGTTCCAACAGCGCCGGTGAGACGTCGAGCGACATGGGTTCTCCTCTCGCGACCCCGACGGGCGGGGTCTTACGGGCAGGGATGGAGGACCCTCCGCACGACACGCTGCGTGCACGGACGGCGACCTCCTGCTTCCACGGTAAGCGCGTCCTTCGGAGCGCACCAGGAGATTGGGAACACAACCGGCCAATAACCGACGGAGGTTGGGCGGGCGTTAACAGCCGAATCGCGCGGAAGAGCGTGCGTCTTGTAGCGTTGCCGACCATGCGTCTCGTCATCGCCCGTTGTTCCGTGGACTACGCGGGCCGGCTCACCGCCCACCTGCCCTCCGCCCCCCGTCTGATCCTGGTCAAGGCAGACGGCAGCGTCTCCATCCACGCGGACGACCGCGCGTACAAACCCCTCAACTGGATGTCCCCGCCGTGCACCCTCAAGGAGGGAGTCGACGGCGAGGCGGGCATCTGGACCGTGGTGAACAAAGCGGGCGAGAAACTGATCATCACGATGGAGGAGATCCTGCACGACTCCTCGCACGAGCTCGGGGTCGACCCCGGTCTCATCAAGGACGGCGTGGAAGCGCACCTCCAGGAGCTGCTCGCCGACCGCATCGAGACGCTCGGCGAGGGGCACACGCTGATCCGCCGTGAGTACCCGACGGCGATCGGCCCCGTGGACATCCTGTGCCGGGACGCCGACGGGGCGACGGTCGCGGTGGAGATCAAGCGGCGTGGCGAGATCGACGGCGTGGAGCAGCTGACCCGCTACCTCGAACTGCTGAACCGCGATCCGCACCTCGCGCCGGTGAAGGGCGTCTTCGCGGCGCAGGAGATCAAGCCGCAGGCGCGCGTGCTGGCCACGGACCGGGGCATCGACTGCGTGGTGCTCGACTACGACGCGATGCGCGGCATCGAGGACGACAAGCTGAGGCTCTTCTAGTACGGACGCGTGCCGGACGTACGTCGACGGCCCCGGGTGCGGCGAACGCACCCGGGGCCGTCGTCGTGGCGGGTCAGGCGGGGGTGCCTTCGGTGGTGGCCGAGGCGGTGCCGGGCCCGCTGCCGAGCGTCGCCGTGGTGGTGTTGGACGGGCTGCCCTGGCTCTGCGTCGTCTCGGTCGGGGGTGTCGTGGGAGGCGTCGTCGACGGAGTCGTCGAGGGGGTGCCGGTGGGGCTCTCCGACGGGGACCCCGACGGCGATTGGCTCGGGGTCGGCTTGGTCGACTGGGACGGCGTCGGCCGGGTGCCCGGAGTCGTCGACGACGACCCCGTCGCCGGGGCGGCCGGGCTCGTGGAGCCGTTCGGTGAGGACGGGGCGCCCGAGGTGCCGGGGGTTCCCGGGGTCGTCGCCGAACCGGAGGGGCCGGGGGAGCTCGGGGTGTCCGAGGGGTCGCCGGCCGGGTCGTCGGCCGGTGCCTCGGCGTCCAGACCGTCGTCGGTGCCGTCCTCGCCGGCCGTCCGGTCCGAGGTGACGCGGTTCGAGCCCGGGTCCTCGGCGTTGCCCGAGGTGGCCCCGATCGTCACGACGGTGCCGAGCACGGCGGCCAGGAGCGCTCCCGTACCGACCGCGACGAGATTGCGGCGGGCTCCGGCGATGATGCCGAAGCGGCCGGCCTTCAGGCCGCCAGGCTTCGTACCGCCGTCGCTCGGCGGGGCGTCGGAGCGGGTGATGAGCGTCGGGCCCTCGTCGGCGAAGTCCGGGAACGCCGCGATCGGCGTGGTCCTGGGCGCGGTCGACCGGAGGGGGACGATGGGCTTCGGGATGCCGCGGGGCGGGGAGACGGGCTCCTCGGACCGGGCGGCGGGCGGTTCGTCGCCCGCCGGGGTGCGGTCGCCGCCGAGGGGCTCTCCGGCACGGTCGGAGACCAGGGCGAGCGCCCGCCGGCCGGCGACGGTGCCCCGCTTGTCCGCGAGGACCCCGCGCATCCCGATGGACGCCTCCAGCTCGGCGCGGGCCCGCTCCAGGTTGCCGGAGCAGAGCGCGAGAACGCCCAACTCGTGGTGGAAGTACGCCTCTTCGGCGACCTCCCCGGCGATCCTGGCGGCCTCCTGGCCGCTGCGCAGGGCACGCTCCCAGGCACCCCAGTGGAGTCCGGCGGCGAAGGCCGGGGCGGCGCTGCGGGCGAGCTGTGCGGCGGTGGCGGGGTGCTCCGGGTTCGTCGCGGGCCGGAGCGCGGTGAGGGCGGCCAGCAGGGCGTCGGACTCGGCGACCGCGCGGGCGGGGGTGACGGAGGGGTGTCCGGCCCACCAGGCGTAGTGCTGGGCGACGGTGTGGGCCCGGGCGGCGGTCTCCTCGTCGGTGCCGGCGTACCCCTCGGCGCGGAGCTGGGTGAGGATTCCGGCGGCGAGTCGGTAGCGGGGGCCGACCGGGGTGAGCAGGCCGCAGGTCAGGAGTTCGCCGAGGGCGGCGTCGGCGTGGGTGTCGCCGACGAGGGCGGGGAGGTGGGCCTGGTGCGGCACCTCGCCGCCGAGGGCGACGGCGAACCGCAGCGTCTCCTGGGCGGAGCGGCTGAGCCGGGAGGCGAGCAGGGCGGCGGGGGCGGCGCCCTCGCCGAGGCTGGGCAGGGGTATGTCGCGCAGCTCGATGTCGGTGGCGTCCGCGGGGGCCGCGTCGCTGGGTCCGAAGGCGTCGTCGAGGGCGCCGAAGGCGTCGAACTCGGCGGGGGCCTCCTCCTGGGCACCGAAGGCGTCGAACTCGGCGGGGGTGACCCGGAGCCGGTCGCGCTGCCGGAGCAGGGCACCGGCCTGGACGAACCGCAGCGGGAGGCCCTCGGACTCGAACCAGAGGTCGCCCGCCCAGTTGGCCTCGTCGTCGGTGAGCGGCCGGTCGACGGCGCTCTCCAGGAGCTCGATGGCGGTGGCCCGGCCGAGGCCGGTGAGGGAGACCTCTTCGATGTGGGCGTCCGGCGAGGGAGCCGGGACGTCGGGGGTGGCCGCGAGGAGGAAGGCGCACTCGGGGGCGGCGGTGATCAGCTCGTCGAGGGTGGCGCCGCCGAACTCCAGGTCGTCGACGACGACGACGGCGCCGATGTCCCGGACCTGTTCGAGCAGGGCGGGGCGGTCGGGCCGGTGGTCCGGGGCGTGCTGGACGGTGGTGAAGAGCTCGTACAGCAGCTCGGTGGGGGTGCGGTGGTGGCCGGAGAGCCGGACGACTCCGTCGGGCGCGAGGTCGGCGCACTCCGCGGCGACGGCGTCGAGCAGGACGGTGCGGCCGGAGCCCGCGGGGCCGGTGAGACGGACGGAGCGGCCGCGGGAGAGGAGCTGCACGAGGCGCTCGTGCTCCTCCTGTCTCTCCAGGAGCGGCAGCCGCGGGGCCGCGGGGCCCGGCGGTACCGGCGGGGCGACCGCGCGGGCGGCCTCGACGCGTTCCTGGGCGGTGCGGCGGCGGGACGGGGCGGGCTGCTCCCCGGGGGGGCATGCCTCGATCTCGCTGCCGTCGACGGGGTTGACCGTGAGGAGCAGATCGCCGGCGACGACCCGGGCGGTGCGGACGCGGGCGGGCGTGGACGGGCCGCGCTCGGGCAGGAGACCGCCGCGGGTGTCGCGGGCGTCGTCGCCCTCGTGGCCGTAGCCGTACTCTTCCGGCTCCCGGTTCATCGGGTCCATGGTTCAAGCCCCCCAAAAGCGGTGCGTGCGGAAGCCCCTCCGGCCGATCTGCACGCTCGCTGTCGCTTCTGGTCCGGTGCCCGCCGGGTGGGTCCGTCAATGGGCAGGCGACCGAACCCTAGACGTTCTTCGAGTATCCGGGAACAGGCGGGGTGCCACCCCGCCCAAGACGTCACGGTCCGCTAAGGATTCGCCCGGGACGCCGGTTTCTCACAGCAGCTTCACAGTCGGTGCGACGTCGGTGCGTGCCGCGGTCCACCCCGTCCCACCGCCGGGGACGGGGCTTCAGACGCGCGGCAGGGACTCCGCCGCGATCCCGCCTTCGATGGCGAGGATCCGGTGCAGCCGCGTCGCCACGAGCAGGCGCTGCATCTGCGGGGGGACCCCGCGCAGCACCAGCCGGCGGCCGCAGCGGCCGGCCCTGCGATGTGCGCCCATGATGACCCCGAGCCCGGTGGCGTCCCAGGAGTCGAGACCGGTCAGGTCGAGCACCAGGTCGCCGACTCCGTCGTCGACGGCCGAGTGCAGGACCGTACGGGCGTCCGCCGCGCTGCGCACGTCGAGGCGGCCCCCGACGACCAGCTCGACGTGGTCGCCCCTGATGTGCATATGCGCTCCCCGGGAGTGCTCCGTCTTTGCATCAACTGACTGCCGTTGGCGCAGAAGCGTTGCGCCTTGTAAGCGAACTGATACCGAATTCACCCTTTCGAGTGCAGGCCCAAACGGCCGTCGGATCTCAGTGCTTGTAGAACCCCTGCCCGCTCTTGCGGCCGATGTCACCCGCGTCCACCATCCGGCGCATCAGCTCCGGCGGTGCGAACTTCTCGTCCTGGGTCTCGGTGTAGATGTTGCTCGTGGCGCTCACCAGGATGTCGATGCCCGTGAGATCGGCGGTGGCGAGCGGCCCCATGGCGTGGCCGAAGCCGAGCTTGCACGCGATGTCGATGTCCTCGGCGGTGGCGACGCCCGACTCCTGGAGCTTCGCGGCCTCGACGACGAGGGCCGAGATGAGGCGGGTGGTGACGAAGCCGGCGACGTCGCGGTTGACCACGATGCAGGTCTTGCCGACGGACTCGGCGAACTCCCGCGCGGTCGCGAGGGTGGCGTCGCTGGTCTTGTAGCCGCGGACGAGCTCGCAGAGCTGCATCATCGGGACCGGCGAGAAGAAGTGGGTGCCGACGACGGCCTCGGGGCGCTCCGTCACCGCGGCGATCTTGGTGATCGGGATGGCGGAGGTGTTGGAGGCGAGGACCGCACCGTCCTTGACGGTCTTGTCGAGGGCTCGGAAGATCTCGTGCTTCACCTCCAGCTTCTCGAAGACGGCCTCGACGACGATGTCGGCGTCGGCGACCGCGTCGAGCTCGGTGGTGGCGGTGATGCGGCCGAGGGCGGCCTCGGCGTCGGCGGCGTCGAGCTTGCCCTTCGCGACGAAGCGGTCGTACGACGCCTTGATGCCGTCGGTGCCCCGCGTCAGCGCGGCGTCGGTGACGTCACGCAGAACGACGTCCCACCCCGCCTGGGCCGAGACCTGCGCGATTCCGGATCCCATGAGTCCGGCTCCGATGACGGCGAGCTTCCTGGCCACGGTCTTCCACCCCTTAACGCCTGTTCACTTCTCTGACTCTCCGGCGGAGATTAGCGGGAGTGAGGCCGCATGTGACCGTGAAGTAATGCGCGTCACGCCCGGTTTGACGGACGTCACACTCACGACAGGCCCCGACCGGGTGACGCGGACCCCTCAGCCGCGCACCGCGTACGTGAGGACCCGCTCGCTCAGCAGCTCCTCGATCTCGTCGAGGAGGACGAGGGTCTCGCGGGAGACGGTGGTGGCCTTGCGTCCGGCGGTCATCTCGCGGGTGATGTAGCCGACGGCGGTGTTCTCGATCCAGGCGATCTGTCCGCCGACGAGCAGGGGCAGCGGATCGCCGGCGGGCGCGCCGGTCTCCTCGCGCAGGGTGGTGACGACCGCGTCGTGGACCTGCTCCTGGAGGTGGAAGAGCCGGGCCTTGAGCGTGGGGGCGTGCTCGATGACGTTCATGAAGGCGTCGAAGCCGTCCATGAGTCCGTACGCGGGTGACACGGCGCCGATCTGGCCGCGCATCTCGCGCAGTACGGCCTGGGCGGCGGACTCCCCCCGGTCGCGGCCCCGGATCATCCGCGAGAGGCGGAGGGTGACGCCCTCCATCCGGTCGAGGAAGAGGTCCTCCTTGGCCGGGAAGTAGTTGTAGACGGTGTTGACGGACACGTCCGCCGCGTCGGCGACGTCCGCGACGGTCACGGTCACGAAGCCGTGCTCCAGGAAGAGCCCGGTCGCGATGTCGGAGATCCGCTGCTTCGTCTCGCGCTTCTTGCGCTCCCTGAGCCCCTCAGCCATGCCCTCATCCTAGAGCCGATGGAATTTTGGTGTCATTGCAAAATTGCAGTGACTCTGTTTTTGTAGTCGCTATGCCAATCATCAGTACGGCCGGGCTCGCCCGGACCTTCGAGACGAAACTCGGCCCCGTGGAAGCCGTGCGCGGGATCGACCTGACCGTGCGGCCGGGCGAGATCCTCGGCCTCCTCGGCCCCAACGGCGCGGGCAAGACCACCACGCTGCGCATGCTCACCACGCTGCTCCCGCCCACCGGCGGCGCGGCCTCGGTCGCGGGGCACGACCTGCTCGCCGACCCCGCCGCGGTGCGACGGCGGATCGGGTACGTCGCCCAGTCCGGCGGGGTGGACCCGCAGGAGACCGTCCGCTCGGAACTCGTCACCCAGGGGCGGCTCTACCGCCTCTCCAGGGCCGACGCGGCGGCCCGGGCCGAGGAGCTGGCCGGCCGGCTCGGCCTCACCGACCTCCTCGACCGCTCGACCGCCGCGCTCTCCGGCGGCCAGCGACGCCGCCTCGACCTCGCCATGGGCCTCACCCACCGGCCCGAGGTGCTCTTCCTCGACGAACCGACGACCGGGCTCGATCCGGGCAGTCGCGCCGAACTCTGGGCACTGGTGCGCCGGCTGCGCGACGACTTCGGCACGACCGTCGTCCTCACCACCCACTACCTCGACGAGGCCGACGCCCTCGCGGACCGACTGGTGATCGTGGACAACGGGGTCGTCGTCGCCGAGGGCAGCCCGGCCGCCCTCAAGGCGGAGCACGGCGTCACCACCCTCCAGGACGCGTTCCTCGCCATCACCGGGCGCGGCCCGGCCCCCGCCGACCTCTCCCCCGTAGCCGTATAGGACCCGCCTTGTTCCTCCACGACACCGCGCTGATCTTCGGGCGCTACGCCCGCCAGACCCTGCGCTCGAAATTCCAGATGCTCTTCGGCGTCCTGATGCCGCTGCTGTACCTCTTCTTCTTCGGACCGCTGCTCGCCGACCTCCCACTCGGCCGCGAGGGCGACTCCTGGCAGATCCTCGTCCCCGGCCTGCTGCTCCAACTCGGCCTCTTCGGAGCCTCGTTCGCCGGCTTCTCGCTCATCATGGAGAAGAACTGGGGCGTCGTGGAGCGGATGCGCGTCACCCCCGTCAGCCGGCTCGCGCTGCTCCTCGGCCGCGTCCTGCGGGACGCCTCGCTCTTCGTCTTCCAGGCGGTGCTGCTGGTGCTCGCCGCGCTGGCGATGGGGCTGCGGGCGCCGCTGGCCGGGATCCTGATCGGCTTCGTCTTCGTCGCCCTGCTGACCTTCGCGCTCGCGTCGCTCTCGTACGCGCTGGCGATGAAGGTCCGCACCCCGCAGGAGTTCGGCCCGACGATCAACGCTCTCTCGCTGCCCGCGATGCTGCTCTCCGGGCTGATGCTGCCGATGGCGCTCGCACCCGGCTGGCTGGACGTGCTCTCGCGCCTCATGCCGTTCCGCTATCTGGTGGACGCGGTACGGGACGCCTACGTCGGGCGGTACGCGACGACGACCATGCTGTACGGCGTCCTGGTGGCGGTCGCGCTCACGGCCCTCGCCGTGACGGTCGGCACACGGACGTTCCGGAGGGCCGGAGCGTAACTACGCTGGGGTCATGGTCAATCTGACGCGCATCTACACCCGTACCGGCGACCAGGGCACCACCGCGCTGGGCGACATGAGCAGGACCGCCAAGACCGATCTGCGGATCTCGGCGTACGCCGACGCCAACGAGGCCAACGCCGTGCTCGGCACGGCCGTCGCCCTCGGGCAGCTCGACGAGGAGGTCGTGAAGGTCCTCGTCCGCGTCCAGAACGACCTGTTCGACGTGGGCGCCGACCTGTCCACCCCGGTGGTCCAGGACCCGAAGTACCCGCCGCTGCGGGTCGAGCAGTCGTACATCGACAAGCTGGAAGGGGACTGCGACCGCTTCCTGGAGGAGCTGGAGAAACTGCGCTCCTTCATCCTGCCCGGCGGCACGCCCGGTGCGGCCCTGCTGCACCAGGCGTGCACGGTGGTCCGGCGCGCGGAGCGCTCCACCTGGGCGGCCATGGAGGTCCACGGCGAGACCATGAACCCGCTGACCGCCACGTACCTCAACCGCCTCTCAGACCTGCTCTTCATCCTTGCGCGAGTGGCGAACAAGGAGGTCGGGGACGTGCTCTGGGTCCCGGGCGGGGATCGCTGACTCCGGGTCCCTGGCCGGGGCCTTCTTCGGCCAGATCGCGTAGGTGAGCGCGATCAGGCCGTGGATGCCGGCCGCCCGCCAGGCGACGAAGATCCAGCTCCGCAGCGAGTCGGTGTTCCCGTCGTCGCCGACGTACCAGGTGGCGAGCAGCAGCAGGCCGGACGCGACGGCCGCGGCCGTCACCGACCCCAGCCAGACCGCGCCCTCGTGGCGGGCACGCGCCATGCCGTACCGCGGCGGCTTCACGGGCGGCGGCCCGCCACCGAGGCGGTGGGCGGCGTGTCCGTCCAGCCACTTCACGGTGCGGTGGCCGTGGCCGACGGTGTAGCCGATGTACACCGCCGCGAGACCGTGCCGCCAGCTCGGCTCCGCCCCGTTCTTGAGGTCGATCGCGGTGACGACCAGCAGCAGGATCTCCAGCAGCGGCTCGCACAGCAGCAGGGCGAGACCCGTCCGGGGCATCTTCAGCAGATATCGGGTGGCGAGACCCGCGGCCAGCAGGACCCAGAAGCCGACTTCGCAGATCACGATGAGCGTGACGATCACGGCGGTACTCCCCTCTCGGTTCCCCTCCAGCGTCCCGTCGCGTTCCGCCCGGATCGTCGTCGCCGATGACGAAGTACGCCTACATCCTTCGACGGAGGCTCGGATCGGCCCCGACGGCGAGGCCCCGGGTCCCCCGGCCGTGTTGGATGGGAACGTGACACTCCCCCGACCGCACCGCGACGACCTGCTCATCGCCGCCGGCGGCCTCGCCATCGGTCTGCTGATGTGGTCGTTCGGGCTGCACACCCAGACCGGCCGGCTGATCACCGCGCGGTGGGCCACCCTGATCCCGCTCGTCGTCATGGCCGCGATGGCGACCCTGCGCCGCTCGATGCCGCAGACCGCCCTCGCCGTCGGCACCGTCGCGCTCGTCGCGGACCAGTTCACCTACGGCATCCTCGTGACCCCGCTGATGTTCACGGACCTCGTCTACTCGGCCGTGGTCTACGGGCCGCCCGCGGCCGCCCGGCGCATCCCGTACACGACCGGACTGATCACGATCGGTGTGACGATCGGCTTCCTGGTCTGGTGGCAGAACGCGGTCGCCCTGCTCATCGGCCTGATCACCGGCATGGTGTCGTTCCTGCCCGCCGTCACCGGCGCCGTCGTGCGCAATCACCGCCAGGCCGCCGACGCCGCCCGCCTGCGCGCGGAGCAGACCGCGCTGCTCGCCGAGATGGACCGCAGCCAGGCCGTCGTCGCCGAGCGCGCCCGGATGGCCCGGGAGCTGCACGACATGGTCGCCAACCACCTCTCCGCGATCGCGATCCACTCCACGGCCGCGCTCTCGCTGGACGACCCGGCGACCACCCGCCAGGCGCTGACCGTGATCCGCGAGAACAGCGTGGAGGGTCTCGCGGAGATGCGGCGGCTGATCGGGCTGCTGCGGGACAGCAGCGGGGACGCGGAACCCGCGGCGGCGCCCACCCTGGACGGGCTGGACGCGCTGGTGGCCCAGGCGGCGACGAACGGCGGGTCGAGCGGGCTGAGGTTCACCCTCGACGACAGCCGGCCGGGGAACGCCGCGGCGCTGCCCGCTCCCGTCGAGCTCGCCGCGTACCGGATCGTGCAGGAGTCGCTGACCAACGCCCTCAAGCACGCGGCCCCCGGCGAGGTGCGGGTGGAGCTGGGCCGCCGCCCCGACGGTGGTCTCACGGTGGGTGTGACCAGTGTGCTCGGCGGGCAGCCCGGGCCTCGCGCCCCGGGCTCCGGGGCGGGTCTGGTGGGGATGAGGGAGCGGGTGGCGCTGCTCGACGGGGAGTTCGAGTCCGGTCCGGTGACGGCCGACGACGGGCGGAAAGAATGGCGGGTACGGGCTGTCCTGCCCGTACGGACGAGCGACAAGGAGCCGCCGGCATGGTACGGGTGATCGTGGCCGAGGATCAGAGCGCGGTCAGGGCGGGGCTCGTCCTGATCCTGGGCAGCGCACCGGACATCGAGGTGGTCGGGGAGGCCGCGGACGGCGAGAAGGCGGTCGAGCTGGCCCGTGAACTCCGGCCGGACCTGGTCCTGATGGACGTGCAGATGCCACGGATGGACGGGGTGACCGCGACCCGGCTGGTGGTCTCCGAGGGCCTGGCCGACGTACTGGTCCTGACCACCTTCGATCTCGACGAGTACGTCTTCGGGGCGCTGCGGGCCGGTGCGGCGGGCTTCCTGCTGAAGAACACCGACGCGAAGGACCTGATCGAGGCGGTGCGGACCGTGGCGCGCGGGGAGGGTCTCATCGCCCCGGCCGTGACGCGGCGGCTGATCGCCGAGTTCGCCGCTCCCCGCACGCCGGTGCGGGCACCGGGCGGGCCGGACCCGTCCGTGGTGGACGCGCTGACCCCGCGCGAGCGGGAGGTGCTCTCCGCGCTCGGCCGGGGCCTGTCGAACGCCGAGATCGCCGTCGCCCTGGACATGGCGGAGGCCACGGTGAAGACCCACGTCAGCAAGGTGCTGGCGAAGCTGAAGATGCGCAGCAGGGTCCAAGCGGCCGTACTGGCACAGGAGTTGGGGGTCTGACGCACCACTTCCGACGTTGGTCTGGACCTCTTGACGGTTGGTCCAGACCTTTCTACGCTCTCGGGGCGCGCGCACAGTTCACGGACCATCCCCCGCTTGTCCGTCCGCAACTTGAGGAGCACCGTTGAGCACTCAAGCACCGACGCGCAGAACAGGGTTCAGACACCGGGCCGCCGCCGGTCTGACCGCCCTGATCCTGCCCCTGGCCGCGATGGTCGGCCTCGCAGCACCCGCCGAGGCCGCCACGGCGGCCACCGCCACGTACACCAAGGTCTCCGACTGGGGCTCCGGCTTCGAGGGCAAGTGGACGGTGAAGAACACCGGCACCACCACGCTCTCCTCCTGGACCGTCGAGTGGGACTACCCCGCCGGCACCGCCGTCACCTCCGCCTGGGACGCCACCGTCACCAGCTCCGGCACCCACTGGACCGCCAAGAACGTCGGCTGGAACGGCACCCTCGCCCCCGGCGCCACCGTCTCGTTCGGCTTCAACGGCTCCGGCTCCGGCGCCCCCAGCGGCTGCAAGATCAACGGCGCCTCCTGCGACGGCACCACCCAGCCCGGCGACAACGCGCCCTCGGCGCCCGGCACCCCCGTCGCCTCCGACATCACCAACACCTCGGTCAAGCTGACCTGGACCGCGGCCACGGACGACAAGGGCATCAAGAACTACGACGTCAAGCGGAACGGCACCACGGTCGCCACGGTCACCGGACTGACGTACACCAACACCGGCCTCACCGCCGGAACCGACTACAGCTACACGGTCGTCGCCCGCGACACCATCGACCAGACCGGACCCGCCAGCGGCGCGGCGAACGTCCGCACCACGGGCGGCGGAGACCCGCCGGTCGGCAACACCGTGAAGCTGGGCTACTTCACCAACTGGGGCGTCTACGGCCGGAACTACCACGTCAAGAACATCGTGACGTCGGGCTCCGCGTCCAAGATCACCCACATCAACTACGCCTTCGGCAACGTCCAGGGCGGCCGGTGCACCATCGGTGACGCCTACGCCGACTACGACAAGGCGTACACCGCCGACCAGTCCGTCGACGGCAAGGCCGACACCTGGGACCAGCCGCTGCGCGGCAACTTCAACCAGCTGCGCAAGCTCAAGGCCCAGTACCCGCACATCAAGGTGCTGTGGTCCTTCGGCGGCTGGACCTGGTCCGGCGGCTTCGGCCAGGCCGTCCAGAACCCGACCGCCTTCGCGCAGTCCTGCTACGACCTGGTGGAGGACCCCCGCTGGGCCGACGTCTTCGACGGCATCGACCTGGACTGGGAGTACCCGAACGCCTGTGGTCTGTCCTGCGACACCAGCGGCCCGGCCTCCTTCAAGAACATGATGCAGGCCATGCGCGCCAAGTTCGGCGCGAACAACCTGGTCACCGCGGCCGTCACCGCCGACGCCTCCTCCGGCGGCAAGATCGACGCGGCCGACTACGCGGGCGCGGCGCCGTACATGAACTGGTTCAACGTGATGACGTACGACTTCTTCGGCGCCTGGGCGGCGCAGGGCCCGACGGCCCCGCACTCCCCGCTCACCTCCTATGCCGGCATCCCCCAGGCGGGCTTCAACTCCGCCGAGGCGATCGCCAAGTTCAAGGCGAAGGGCGTCCCGGCCAACAAGCTGCTGCTCGGCATCGGCTTCTACGGCCGCGGCTGGACCGGCGTCACCCAGTCGGCCCCGGGTGGCAGCGCGACGGGCCCGGCGGCCGGAACGTACGAGCAGGGCATCGAGGACTACAAGGTCCTCAGGAACTCCTGCCCGGCCAACGGCACGGTGGCCGGTACGGCGTACGCGCACTGCGGCTCCAACTGGTGGAGCTACGACACCCCGGCCACGGTCACGTCCAAGATGAGCTGGGCGAAGAACCAGGGCCTGGGCGGCGCGTTCTTCTGGGAGTTCAGCGGTGACACGGGCAACGGCGAGCTGGTCGGAGCCATCAACAGCGGGCTGAACTAGCCCGGAGGAAACGCGGCGGGGACGGTGCAGCACACCGTCCCCGCCGTCGTACGTCCTCGCTCACGCGACATTGACCCGCTGACCCGGAGGCGCCGCCTCCAGCCAGGCGAGGAAGCCGGTGAGAGCGTCCTCGCTCATCGCCAGCTCCAGTCGGGTCCCCCGGTGCATACAGCCCTGGATCACGGCGTCGGAGAGCAGCGCCAGCTCCTCCTCGCCCTCCGGCATCCGCCGCTCCAGGACCTCGATCGCCGAGCGTTCGAGGACACGGCGCGGGCGGGGGGCGTAGGAGAAGACGCGGAACCAGGAGACCTGGTCACCGCTGTAGCGCGCGACACCGTACACCCAGCCCTTGCCGGACAGGTCCGGCTCCTCGGGAACGTTCCAGCGCAGGGAGCAGTCGAAGGTGCCGCCGGCACGCTGGATCAGGCGACGGCGCAACCCGAAGACGAAGAGTCCGATCACCACCAGTGCGACGACCAGGCCGCTCAGGAGCAGCGCGAGGAACATCTTCACCGACCTCCTCGCTGCGTCCCGTGACCGGCTTCGCCGGCGTAACCGAATACGACCTGCATATGCATCGCCTCAGCCGCGACACGGTCTGGAGAATTCCAGCCGTGCCGCGGCTGAGGGCACAACTCTCGGCGCGGTCCGCTAGCGGACCGCTACCGCACGCAACCGGACATCGGCGCGACGCTCGGCGGCGGCGTCCGACTCCGACTTGGCGCGCTCCAGCGCACGCTCGGCGCGCTGGGCGTCGATCTCGTCCGCCAGCTCGGCGATCTCCGCGAGCAGAGACAGCTTGTCGTCGGCGAACGAGATGAATCCACCGTGCACAGCGGCGACGACGGTCTCGCCCTCGCTGGTACGGATCGTCACCGGGCCCGACTCCAGCACACCGAGCAGCGGCTGGTGGCCGGGCATGACGCCGATGTCGCCGGAGGTGGTACGTGCGATGACCAAGGTGGCCTCGCCGGACCAGACACTCCGGTCCGCGGCGACCAGCTCGACGTGCAGCTCAGCAGCCAAGGGTGGCTCCTCGGGTCACCACCCGGCGGTCGTGCCGGGTGTTGGGGTCAATTCTAATGGGCGTGATGAGGGGGGCGGGACAGGCCCGCCCCCCTCACGAGAGCACGGGGCTCAGGAGACGCCGAGCTCCTTGGCGTTCTTCTTGAGGTCCTCAAGACCACCACACATGAAGAAGGCCTGCTCGGGGAAGTGGTCGTACTCACCGTCGCAGATCGCGTTGAACGCGGCGATCGACTCGTCGAGCGGAACGTCCGAACCGTCCACACCGGTGAACTGCTTCGCCGCGTGGGTGTTCTGGGACAGGAAGCGCTCGACACGGCGGGCGCGGTGGACAACGAGCTTGTCCTCCTCGCTCAGCTCGTCGATACCGAGGATCGCGATGATGTCCTGGAGGTCCTTGTACTTCTGCAGGATTCCCTTGACGCGCGTGGCGGCGTCGTAGTGGTCCTGCGCGATGTAGCGCGGGTCCAGGATCCGGGACGTGGAGTCCAGCGGGTCCACGGCCGGGTAGATGCCCTTCTCGGAGATCGGACGGGAGAGAACCGTCGTCGCGTCGAGGTGGGCGAAGGTGGTGGCCGGGGCCGGGTCGGTCAGGTCGTCCGCGGGGACGTAGATCGCCTGCATCGAGGTGATCGAGTGACCACGGGTCGACGTGATGCGCTCCTGGAGGAGACCCATCTCGTCGGCCAGGTTCGGCTGGTAACCCACCGCGGAGGGCATACGGCCGAGCAGCGTGGAGACCTCGGAACCGGCCTGGGTGAAGCGGAAGATGTTGTCGATGAAGAACAGCACGTCCTGCTTCTGCACATCGCGGAAGTACTCCGCCATGGTCAGACCAGCCAGGGCGACGCGCAGACGCGTGCCCGGCGGCTCGTCCATCTGGCCGAAGACCAGCGCGGTCTTGTCCAGAACGCCGGCCTCCTCCATCTCCACCATGAGGTCGTTGCCCTCACGGGTGCGCTCGCCGACGCCCGCGAAGACCGACACACCGTCGTGCAGCTTGGCCACACGGACGATCATTTCCTGGATCAGAACGGTCTTGCCGACACCGGCGCCACCGAACAGACCGATCTTTCCACCCTTGACGTACGGGGTGAGAAGGTCGACGACCTTCAGGCCGGTCTCGAACATCTCGGTCTTCGACTCGAGCTGGTCGAACGCGGGGGCCTTGCGGTGGATCGCCCAGCGCGGGGCGTCGGCCACCGTGGAGGCCTCGGCGTTCAGCACCTGACCGAGCGTGTTGAACACGCGGCCCTTGGTGACGTCGCCGACCGGCACCGTGATGCCGTCGCCGGTGTCGACCACCGGGGCCTGGCGGACCAGACCGTCGGTGGGCTGCATGGAGATGGTGCGGACGAGGCCGTCACCGAGGTGCTGGGCGACCTCGAGGGTCAGCGTCTTGGTCGCGCCCTCCTCGGCCGGGTCCGGAACCTCGACGTTCAGCGCGTTGTAGATCTCCGGCATCGCGTCGACGGGGAACTCCACGTCGACGACCGGGCCGATGACCCGGGCGACGCGGCCCGTGGCGGCGGCCGTCTCAACAGTGGTCGTCATTACTTGTCACTCCCCGCGGTCGCGTCGGCCAGGGCTGCGGTGCCACCGACGATCTCGCTGATTTCCTGGGTGATTTCGGCCTGGCGGGCCGCGTTGGCAAGTCGGGAGAGGTTGTTGATCAAGTCTCCCGCGTTGTCGGTCGCCGACTTCATCGCACGACGCGTGGCGGCGTGCTTGGAGGCAGCCGACTGGAGCAGCGCGTTGTAGATCCGGCTCTCGACGTAGCGCGGCAGAAGGGCGTCGAGGACGTCCTCCGCCGACGGCTCGAAGTCGTACAGCGGACGGAGCGTGTCCTGCTCGCCCGCCTCCTTCGCCACCTCGTCGAGGCTGAGGGGCAGCAGCCGGGCCTCGACCGCCGTCTGCGTCATCATCGAAACGAACTCGGTGTAGACGATGTGGAGCTCGTCCACACCACCCTCGGCCGTGTCCTTCTCGATCGCCTCGATCAGCGGAGCCGCGATCGTCTTGGCGTCCGCGTACTCCGGCTGGTCCGTGAAACCGGTCCACGAGTCGGCCAGCTTGCGCTCACGGAAGTTGTAGTGCGCGATGCCACGACGGCCGACGACGTAGATGTCGACCTGGCGTCCCTCGCTCTCCAGCTTCTTCGTGAGGGCTTCCGCCGCCTTGATGGCGTTGGAGTTGAAGGCGCCGGCCAGACCGCGGTCGCTCGACAGGAGCAGGACCGCGGCGCGGGTCGGGTTCTCCACCTCGGTGGTCAGCGGGTGCTTGTCGTTCGCACCCGTCGCGACCGCGGTGACCGCGCGGGTCAGCTCGATCGCGTACGGGGTCGACGCCTGCACCTTGCGCTGCGCCTTGACGACGCGCGAGGCGGCGATCATCTCCATCGCCTTGGTGATCTTCTTCGTCGCGGTGACGGATTTGATGCGACGCTTGTAGACCCGGAGCTGCGCTCCCATGAGTCAGGTCCCTTCCGTCGTCACTTCGAGACGTTGACGGCAGCGGAAGCGTCGTCGCCCAGCAGCTTCCCGTCAGAGGTCTCGAACTGCTTCTTGAACTCCGCGATGGCGTCGGCCACGGACTGCAGGGTGTCGTCCGACATCTTGCCGCCCTCACGGATGGAGCTCATGAGGCCCGAGTGGCTCTGGCGCAGGTACGCCAGCATCTCGGCCTCGAAGCGGCGGATGTCGGCCACCGGGACGTCGTCCATCTTGCCGGTGGTGCCGGCCCAGACCGAGACGACCTGGTTCTCCGTGGGCATCGGCTGGTACTGAGCCTGCTTGAGCAGCTCGACCATGCGCTGACCACGCTCCAGCTGCGCCTTCGACGCGGCGTCCAGGTCGGAACCGAAGGCGGCGAACGCCTCCAGCTCACGGAACTGGGCCAGGTCGACACGGAGGCGACCGGAGATCTGCTTCATCGCCTTGTGCTGGGCGGAGCCACCGACGCGGGAGACCGAGATACCGACGTTCAGGGCCGGACGCTGGCCGGCGTTGAACAGGTCGGACTCCAGGAAGCACTGGCCGTCGGTGATGGAGATGACGTTGGTCGGGATGAACGCCGAGACGTCGTTGGCCTTCGTCTCGACGATCGGCAGACCGGTCATCGAGCCCGCGCCCATCTCGTCCGAGAGCTTCGCGCAGCGCTCGAGGAGGCGGGAGTGCAGGTAGAAGACGTCACCCGGGTAGGCCTCACGGCCCGGCGGGCGGCGCAGCAGCAGGGAGACGGCACGGTAGGCGTCGGCCTGCTTCGACAGGTCGTCGAAGACGATCAGGACGTGCTTGCCCTGGTACATCCAGTGCTGGCCGATGGCGGAGCCGGTGTACGGCGCCAGGTACTTGAAGCCGGCCGGGTCGGACGCCGGGGCGGCGACGATCGTCGTGTACTCGAGCGCACCGGCCTCCTCCAGCGCGCCGCGCACGGACGCGATGGTGGAGCCCTTCTGGCCGACGGCGACGTAGATGCAACGGACCTGCTTGTTCACGTCGCCCGAGCGCCAGTTGTCACGCTGGTTGATGATCGTGTCGACGCACAGCGCGGTCTTGCCGGTCTGACGGTCGCCGATGATCAGCTGACGCTGGCCGCGGCCGACCGGGGTCATGGCGTCGACGGCCTTGTAGCCGGTCTCCATCGGCTCGTGGACCGACTTGCGCTGCATGACGCCGGGCGCCTGCAGCTCGAGGGCGCGGCGGCCCTCCGTCGCGATCTCGCCGAGGCCGTCGATCGGGTTGCCGAGCGGGTCGACAACGCGGCCGAGGTAGCCCTCGCCGACACCGACCGAGAGAACCTCACCGGTGCGCTGCACCGGCTGGCCCTCCTCGATGCCGCTGAACTCGCCGAGGACGATCGCACCGATCTCGCGCTCCTCGAGGTTGAGGGCGAGACCGAGGGTGCCGTCCTCGAACTTCAGCAGCTCGTTCGCCATGGCCGAGGGAAGACCCTCCACCTTGGCGATGCCGTCGCCGGCCAGGCTGACCGTTCCGACCTCCTCGCGCGAGGCCGCGTCCGGCTGGTACGACTGGACGAAGTTCTCCAGCGCGTCCCGGATCTCCTCCGGCCGGATCGTGAGCTCCGCCATCTGGGTTCCCTGCTCTCCTTGTTGGGCCCGAAGTTTTCTTGGGGGTCTGGGGGCCGACCCCCAGGAATCTTCTGCAATGTGCACGGCCCAACCGGGCCGCTGGTGATGCTTGTTCAGTTGGTGGCCGCGGCCGTCAGCCGGCCAGTCGCCGGGTCGCCTCGTCGAGGCGCTCCGCGATGGTCCCGTTGATGACCTCGTCGCCGACCTGCACCGAGATCCCGCCGAGGACCGCCGGGTCCACGTCCAGGTTCAGGTGCATCGGGCGGCCGTACAGCTTGGCCAGGACGGCACCGAGGCGCTGCTTCTGCTGATCGGTCAGCGGCACCGCCGAGGTCACGACGGCCACCATCCGGTCCCGGCGCGCCGCGGCGAGCTTGGAGAGGGACTCGAGTCCCGCTTCCAGGCTACGTCCCCGGGGCTGGGTCACGAGACGGACGATCAGACGCTCGGTGACCGCGTTGGCCTTGCCGCCGAGCAGGCTGCGCAGCAGCTCGCCCTTGGCGGACGCCGTGGCGGCCTTGTCCGTCAGCGCCGAGCGGAGCTCGGTGCTGGAGGAGACGATCCGGCCGAACCGGAACAGCTCGTCCTCGACGTCGTCCAGCGCGCCGGCCTGCTGCGCCGCGGTGAGGTCGGCGGTGTTCGCCAGCTCCTCGACCGAGTCGACCAGGTCACGCGACTGCGACCAGCGGGAACGCACCATGCCGGAGACCAGGTCGACGGTCTCCCCGCCCACCTGACCGGTGAGGAGTCGCCCGGCCAGCTCGGCCTTGCCCTCGCCCGCCTGCGCCGGGTCGGTCAGGACCCGACGCAGCGATACCTCGCGGTCGAGCAGCGCGGTGACTGCGGCCAGCTCGCCCGCGAGCTTCGCGGCGTCGACCGAGGTGTTGTCGGTCAGCGCGTCGAGGGACTCACGTGCGGCGGCCAGTGCTTCACGGCTCGCTCCGTTCATCGGACGGCCTCGGCCTTCTCCTCGAGCTCGTCGAGGAAGCGGTCGATCGTGCGGCTCTGGCGGGCGTGGTCCTCCAGGGACTCGCCGACCAGCTTGCCGGCCAGGTCGGTGGCGAGCTTGCCCACGTCCTGGCGCAGCGAGGTCGCCGCAGCCTTGCGGTCGGCCTCGATCTGCGTGTGGCCGGCCGCGATGATCTCCTCGCGCTGGCGCTGGCCTTCCGCCTTCATCTCCTGGATGATCGCGGTGCCCTGCTCCGTCGCCTCCTGGCGAAGACGCGCGGCCTCGTGGCGGGCCTCGGCGAGCTGGGCCTTGTACTGCTCCAGCACGCTCTTGGCCTCGATCTGGGCCGACTCGGCCTTCTCGATGCCACCCTCGATGGCCGCCCGGCGCTCTTCCAGAACCTTGTTGATGTTCGGGAGGAGCTTCTTGGCGAGGAAGCCGAAGACGATGACGAAGGCGATCAGGCCGATGACGAGCTCGTCAAGATGCGGCAGGAGCGGAGGCTGGGCTTCCCCTCCCTGCGCAAGAAGCAGAGCGTTCACATCAGTGCCTTCCGTAAAAAGGTATGGGCTGTCGGTCCGATTTACTGGTAGACGAAGCCCATGACGATGCCGATGAGGGCGAGCGCCTCACAGAAGGCGAAGCCCATGATCTGGTTGGTGCGGATCAGACCGGCGGCCTCGGGCTGGCGGGCGAGGGCCTGCGTACCGTTACCGAAGATGATGCCGACGCCGACGCCGGGGCCGATCGCGGCGAGGCCGTAGCCGATCGAGGCGACGTTGCCGACGAGGGTGGTCTTGGCGGTGTCACCGGGGGCGGCGAGGTTGATCAGCTCGAGAGCAGCGGACATGCCGTTACTTCCTTCTCTTTCAATGACCCGGTGGGGGTTGGCCACCGGACGACTGTTGGATTGGGGGTGCAGCTGGATCCCGGGTGGGAGTCGCTCAGTGGTGCTCGGCGAGCGCGCCCTGGATGTAGCTGCAGGCCAGGAGGACGAAGACGTACGCCTGGACGGCCTGGATGAAGAGCTCGAAGGCCGTCATCACGAGGACCATGACGAACGAGGCGCCGGCGTAGACGAAGCCGAGGCCGTTCATCAGGTACCAGGTGGCCAGGGAGAACATCACGATCAGCAGGTGTCCGGCGAACATGTTCGCGAACAGTCGGACCGCGTGCGTGAAGGGCCGGATGATGAGGTTCGAGAAGAACTCGAGGACGACGACCATCGGGAGGATCGCGCCGAGGGACTTGTCGTAACCGACGATGTTCTTCCAGCCGCCGACGAAGCCGTGCTTCTTGAACGTCAGGGAGATCCACATGACGTACACGATCAGCGCGAGACCGGCCGGGAAGGCGATCAGCGACGTGACCGGGAACTGGGCGAGCGGAATGATCGACCAGAGGTTCATGATCCAGACGAAGAAGAACAGCGACACCATGAAGGGGACGTACTTCTCGCCGTCCTTCTTGCCGATGATCTCGTAGACGATGCCGCGGCGAACGAAGTCGTAACCGGCCTCGCCGACCATCTGCATCTTGCCGGGGATCAGCTTGGGCTTGTTGAAGGCGGCCCAGAAGAACCCGACGACCACGATGGAGCCCAGCACCGCGAGGAGCATCGGCTTGGTGATCTCGATGCCCCCCACCGTGGCGATGGGCTCGTACATGAACGTGTGCAGGCCCGGCGCCGGGAAGCCGCATCCACTGAAGATGTGGCAATCCGGGTCGAAGGCAAGCGTCTGGTCAGCACTCACCGCGGGCTCCTTCAGCGTGGCGCATAGGTACGGCAACCTCGTTGTGTCGGCGCGGCACGCAGCCGCGGGTCGGCACTGGACTGGTCTTACGGATAAGGGGGCGGCGGTTCGGCTTCGAGCCTCGCGCTGGGACAGGCGTCAGCTCGGATGCCCGCGCCCGCAGTGCCGCAGTTGGCACCGGACGATAGCAGGAAGCCGAATGCGCCTTTATCCCGGCCCTACCCCTCACGTCGACGACCCCGGCTTCTTGGGGTCGTCGACGTACATGATCTTGGCCTTCATGTAGGCACGCGCCTGCGCGGCGATCCAGACGAGGGTCGACGCGAGCAGGGTGAAGGCGAAAGCCTTGAAGTCGAAGAACGTGGTGTTCTTGAGCAACAGCATCAAGACGAAGAGAAGCAGCAGCTGGGTCGTGTAGAGCAGAAGACCCATGGCCTGGAACAGGTGCGGGTACGACTTGGCCGTCCGCTGGAGCACCACGAGCCCGAGACCCATGAACGCGATGACGAGGGCGCAGCCGATGACGGCGCCGATCGCGCCCTTCCCGCCGGCGACCACGCCGCTGATGACCGCGGCGATGGCGCCGGTGGCAGCAGCGGGAATGGCAGCTGACAGAAGGATGCGTGCGTCGTTGGACGGCATGGCGGTGTCTCCGCTGTTGCTGGTGGGGGCGATGGTGTCGTCAGGGACGAGCGTAAGCCCGGTCCGAGGTGAGTCTCGGGGCCAATGAACCGTCGCACTACGGTCCTTCGGCTCTGTCGCCGGGTCTCGTGAACGGTATCACAAACTATTTGAGTAGTTCTTTACCCGTGAAGTGTGCTGACTGTCACACATGAGAGTGAGTGTGCGCGTGTGTGCACGACACGGGGTCGACTTGTCTGGTATTGGACACCGATGGGGTGTTCGTCAACTCGACGTTCCGGCCTTCCGCCGGTCGGTGAAGCGCGAACGGTGGCCGATGGCGGTGGCGCCGTTGACCCCGGCCGGGACCGGGATGCGCTCCTCCATCGGCTCCTCCACGGACGCGGGGACCTGAACCGCGGATTCCGCCAGGGGCTCCGTCGCCACCCGCTTACGGCGCCGGTAGCGCGGCGGGACGAAGGACTCCGCCCACCGCGGGGCCCGCGGCGTGAAACGCGGCAGCAGGAGCAGCACCAGACCGATCGCGCTGAGCAGCACCACGACGAGCACGATCCACATGGAGGTGGAGTGCACCGAGTACGCGAGCGTCCCGAAGGCGATCAGCGCCGACCAGAAGTACATGATCAGCACGGCACGGCTGTGCGAGTGCCCGATCTCCAGCAGTCGGTGGTGCAGGTGGCCCCGGTCGGCCGCGAACGGCGACTGGCCGTTCCAGGTGCGGCGCACGATGGCCAGGATCAGGTCCGCCATCGGGATCGCGATGATCGTCAGCGGCAGCAGCAGCGGGATGAAGACCGGAAGCGCGGCGTGGGTGGCCTCCCGGGTCGAGCCCTCGAAGATCTTCAGCACGTCGGCGTCGACCTGGCCGGTGATCGAGATCGCCGAGGCGGCCAGGATCAGGCCGATCAGCATCGAGCCGGAGTCGCCCATGAAGATTCTCGCCGGATGCATGTTGTGCGGCAGGAAGCCCAGACACATGCCCATGAGGATCGCGGCGAAGAGCGTCGCGGGGGCGGCGGCCTCGATCCCGTAGCCGTACCAGAGCCGGTAGGCGTACAGGAAGAAGGCGGCGGCGGCGATGCAGACCATGCCGGCGGCCAGACCGTCCAGTCCGTCGACGAAGTTGACCGCGTTGATGGTGAGGACCACCAGGGCCACGGTCAGCAGCGTGCCCTGCCCCTTGGTCAGCGCGACCACCCCGACACCGGGGATCGGCAGCCACAGGATCGTCAGACCCTGGATCACCATGACACCGGCGGAGATCATCTGCGCGCCCAGCTTGATCAGGGCGTCCAGTTCGAACTTGTCGTCGAGGACGCCGATCAGCCAGATGAGGGCGGCTCCGGACAGCAGAGCCCGCGGTTCGTTGGAGAGCTCGAAGACGCTGTTCAGGTTCTGGAGGTGGTCGGCGACCAGCAGTCCGGCGCACAGCCCGAAGAACATGGCGATGCCACCGAGCCGCGGAGTCGGTTCTCGGTGTACGTCTCGGGCACGGATCTCCGGCATCGCCCCGGTCGCGATGGCGAACTTCCGCACCGGACCGGTCAGCAGATAGGTCACCGCGGCCGTGACACAGAGCGTCAGCAGGTAATCACGCACGGGCTGCCCCACAGGAATCGCTGGCCATCTCAGCCCCACACCCTAGCCGTGCTGTCCATGTGGTTGAGGACATTCGGCCCGCGAGGATGGTTGCGCTCCGCCTGCCATCACCGTCCATACGGGGGAAATCGCCCGGCGAGTTCGCGCACTTCCCCGCGTACCCGGGCGGTCTCCTCGGGCTCGTCCCGTAGCGCGATCGTGAACAGCGCGGCGATCCGGGCCATCTCCCGCGCCCCCATCCCCTGCGTGGTGACGGCGGCCGTACCGAGGCGGATGCCGCGCCCGTCCCCGTAAGGAAGAGCACATGTGTCGAGGACCATGCCGGCGGCGGCGAGACGCAGCCGGGCGGTGCGGCCCTCGACGCCGAGCGGGGCGGGATCCGCGGTGATCAGATGGGTGTCGGTGCCGCCGGTGGTGACGGCGAAGCCCTCGGCGGCCAGCGCGTCAGCGAGGACGCGGGCATGGGCGACCACCTGATGGGCGTACGTGGCGAAGGCGGGCGTCGCCGCCTCGCCGAAGGCGACGGCCTTGGCGGCGATGGTGTGCATCTGGGCGCCGCCCTGGGTGAACGGGAAGACCGCCCGGTCCACGCGGTCGGCCAGTTCGGCACCGCAGAGGATCATCCCGCCGCGCGGGCCGCGGAGCACCTTGTGCGTGGTGGCGCAGACCACATCCGCGTACGGGACGGGGTTGGGGGCCGCTCCCCCGGCGACCAGGCCGATGGGATGGGCGGCATCGGCGATGAGATAGGCGCCGGTCTCGTCGGCGATCTCGCGGAAGAGCGCGTAGTCGAGGTGCCGGGGGTAGGAGATGGAGCCGCAGACGATCGCCTTGGGGCGGTGGTGGCGGGCGAGGGCGGCGACCTGCTCGTAGTCGACCAGCCCGGTCTCGGCGTCGACGCCGTACGGCACGAAGTCGAACCAGCGGCCCGAGAAGTTGGCGGGCGAGCCGTGGGTGAGGTGCCCGCCGTGTTCGAGGCCCATGGCGAGGACGGTGTCCCCGGGCCGCAGGAGGGCCGCGTAGGCGGCGAGGACCGCCGAGGAGCCGGAGTGGGACTGCACGTTGGCGTGCTCGGCGCCGAAGAGCGCCTTGGCCCGGTCCACGGCGATCCGCTCGGCGGCGTCGACGAACTCGCAGCCGCCGTGGTGGCGGGCGCCGGGGTATCCCTCGGCGTACTTGTTGGCGAGCGGTGAGCCGAGCGCGGCGAGGACGGCGGGCGAGGTGAAGTTCTCGGCGGCGATCAGCTGAAGGCTGTCGGCCTGCCGGCGCACCTCCCCGAGCAGCACGTCGGCGATCTCCGGGTCCTGCCGGCGCAGGACGTCGAGATCCTCTTCGGGGGGAGCGGTGACCGGCATCGTTGGCTCCAGGCGTGGGCTGGGCTTCAGCTCCAATGTAGGCGCGCCGGCAAGGGTTTGCCCGATGTTCATCCGGCCTCTGGGCCGGATGGCCCTGGCGTCGCGCGGGCACGTCCGCCGACACGACGCGGGGCGCTCCCCCGAGGCCGCGCGGGCACACCCGTCGACGCCGCGCGGTCCGTCCCCGTCAGCGCCGCGCGGGCACACCCGTCAGCGCCGTCACGACCGGGTCGAGCGCCGTGTTGATCTCCTCGCCGATCGAGCGGAAGAACGTGATCGGCGCGCCGTACGGGTCGTTCACCTCGTCCGCCTCCGCGTTCGGGGCCAGGAGCCACCCGCGTAGAGCCGCCGCCGCGCGGACCAGGGCGCGGGCGCGTTCGACCATGCCGTCGTCCAGGGGGTCCGGCAGCGTCGCGGGATCTATGGCCCGGACGAGCCGGGTGAACTCCTTCAGGGTGAAGGTCCGCAGACCCGCCGAGTGGCCCATCGAGATGACCTGCGCCCGGTGGTCGCGGGTCGCCGTGAGGACGAGGTCCGCGCGGATCACGTGCTCGTCGAGGAGTTCGCGGCCCACGAAGCCGCTGGCGTCCGCGCCGAAGTCGGCGAGCACCAGCTCCGCGTTGGCCTCCATCGGGGCGCCCTCGTGGCCCCAGGTGCCCGCGCTCTCCACGATCAGCCCGCCGCCCCGGGGGTCTCCCAGGCGGTCGCACAGGGCATGACGGGTCAGCCGCTCGGTGATCGGTGAGCGGCAGACGTTGCCGGTGCTGACGTGGAGGATGCGGAAGGAAGTGCTCTCGTGCCCCGCTATGCCACGCCCCTCAGGGGCGGTCAACTGGCCACCTCGAGGTCGGGTACGACCTTCCGGAGCTCCTCCGCGGAGAGCGCGCCCTGACGGAGCAGGACCGGCACCTTGCCCGTGACGTCCACGATCGACGACGGGACGATCCCCGGGGTCGGGCCGCCGTCGAGGTAGACGGAGACGGAGTCGCCGAGCATGCCCTGCGCCGCGTCGCAGTCCTCCGGGGACGGGTGTCCCGTGAGGTTCGCCGACGACACGGCCATCGGACCGACCTCGGTCAGCAGCTCGATGGCGACCGGGTGCAGCGGCATCCGGATCGCGACCGTGCCCCGGGTGTCCCCGAGGTCCCACTGCAGCGACGGCTGGTGCTTGGCGACCAGCGTCAGCGCGCCCGGCCAGAACGCGTCGACGAGCTCCCACGCCTGCTCGGAGAAGTCCGTGACGAGCCCGTGCAGCGTGTTCGGGGAGCCGATGAGGACGGGCGTGGGCATGTTGCGGCCACGGCCCTTGGCGTCCAGCAGGTCCGCGACCGCCTCCGAGCTGAAGGCGTCCGCGCCGATCCCGTACACGGTGTCGGTGGGCAGCACGACCAGCTCGCCACGACGAACGGCGGACGCGGCCTCGCGCAGACCGGTCACTCGGTCCGTCGCCTCGTTGCAGTCGTATCGCCGAGCCATCAGCGGGCCTCCTCATACACAAACGTGGTCATGGCGGTCACGGCATCGCCTTGCGGGCGGTGGCGAAGCGGGGCCGGTTGTTCAGGTCGGGGTGGTCGGCCGCGTCCGCCCAGCCGGCCTCCTCGTTGAAGATCCACGGCACCTGGCCGCCCTGGGTGTCCGCGTGCTCGATCACGACGAGCCCCCCCGGGCGCAGCAGCCGGTGCGCGGTGCGCTCGATCCCCCGGATCGTGTCGAGGCCGTCCTCGCCGGAGAACAGTGCCATCTGCGGGTCGTGGTCACGTGCCTCGGGCGCGACGTACTCCCACTCGGTCAGCGGGATGTACGGGGGGTTGGAGATGACCAGGTCGACCTGCCCGTCGAGCTCGGGCAGCGCGCTGAGCGCGTCGCCCTGGTGCACGGTGACCCGCGACCCCTCGGCGTTCTTGCGGGTCCACACCAGCGCGTCGTCCGAGAGCTCCACGGCGTGCACGCGCGAGCGCGGCACCTCCTGCGCCATGGCGAGCGCGATCGCCCCCGAACCGGTGCACAGGTCGACGATCAGCGGCTCGACGACGTCCATGGCGCGTACGGCGTCTATGGCCCAGCCGACGACCGACTCGGTCTCCGGCCTGGGCACGAAGACGCCCGGCCCCACCTGGAGCTCCAGGTAGCGGAAGAACGCGCGGCCGGTGATGTGCTGGAGCGGCTCGCGCGCCTCCCGGCGCGCCACCGCCTCCCAGTAGCGGGCGTCGAAGTCCGCGTCCTTGACGTTGTGCAGCTCCCCCCGCTTGACGCCGTGCACGAACGCGGCGAGCTCCTCCGCGTCGAAACGCGGAGAGGGAACGCCGGCGTCGGCCAGCCGCTGGGTGGCCTGGGCCACCTCGGCAAGCAGCAGGTTCACGCTGGTCCTCCGTGGTACGGGGTGGGGCTTACGGAACTTACGCGGCGGCCAGTTTCGCAGCAGAGTCGGCGTCGACGCAGGCCTGGATCATCGCGTCCAGGTCGCCGTCGAGGACCTGGTCCAAGTTGTACGCCTTGAAGCCGACGCGGTGGTCCGAGATCCGGTTTTCCGGGAAGTTGTACGTACGGATCTTCTCGGACCGGTCGACGGTGCGGACCTGGCTGCGGCGGGCGTCGGCGGCCTTGGACTCGGCCTCCTCCTGCGCGGCGGCCAGCAGCCGGGAACGGAGGATGCGCATGGCCTGCTCCTTGTTCTGGAGCTGGCTCTTCTCGTTCTGGCAGGACGCGACGATGCCGGTCGGCAGGTGCGTGATGCGGACCGCGGAGTCGGTCGTGTTGACGGACTGGCCGCCGGGACCGGAGGAGCGGTACACGTCGATGCGCAGGTCGTTGGCGTGGATCTCGACGTCGATCTCCTCGGCCTCGGGGGTCACGAGGACGCCCGCGGCGGAGGTGTGGATCCGGCCGGCCGACTCGGTGGCGGGCACGCGCTGCACGCGGTGCACCCCGCCCTCGTACTTCAGCCGCGCCCAGACGCCCTGGCCGGGCTCGGTGGCGCCGTTGCCGCCCTTGGTCTTCACCGCGACCTGGACGTCCTTGTAGCCGCCGAGCTCGGACTCGGTGGAGTCGATGATCTCGGTCTTCCAGCCGACGCGCTCGGCGTAGCGCAGGTACATCCGCAGCAGATCGCCGGCGAACAGGGCGGACTCGTCGCCGCCCGCGCCGGCCTTGATCTCCAGGATGACGTCCTTGTCGTCGCTGGGGTCGCGCGGGACGAGCAGCAGCCGCAGCTTGTCGGTCAGCTCCTCGCGCTGCTTCTCCAGCTCCTTGACCTCGGCCGCGAAGTCGGGGTCGTCGTGCATCAGCTCGCGGGCGGTCTCGATGTCGTCACCGTTCTGCTTCCACGAACGGTAGACGGCGACGATCGGGGTCAGCTCGGCGTAACGCTTGTTCAGCTTGCGCGCGTTGGCCTGGTCCGCGTGGACCGAAGGGTCAGCGAGCTTCTTCTCGAGATCGGCGTGCTCGCCGATCAGTTCCTCGACCGCCTCGAACATCGGGGGCTCCTGGTTTTCGTACGAACGGACTGCGGGGACGGCAAAGCGCCGGTCCGGTCCCCCTCGCGGGAGTGACCAAGGACCGGCGCAGTGACGTGCTACTTCTTGGCCGCAGCCTTGCCGAAGCGGGCCTCGAAGCGGGCGACGCGGCCGCCGGTGTCGAGGATCTTCTGCTTGCCCGTGTAGAACGGGTGGCACTCGGAGCAGACCTCGGCACGGATGGTGCCCTCGGTCAGGGTGCTACGGGTGGTGAACGACGCGCCGCAGGTGCAGCTGACCTGGGTCTCGACGTACTCGGGGTGGATCTCGCGCTTCAAGGTGTCTCCTAGTTTCGGGAGGGCGCCGGGTCGCCGTGCGGATTGCACCTGCGTGAACCGGAGCCGACGTACCAGTCTGCCAGGACCGGCCGTATCTCCCAAAACCGGGTCCGTGGTGAAACTATTCCGGGGCCGCCGAGCGGTCTCCCGGGCGCTACTTCACGACGCCGTCCGCCTGCCCGGTGGCCGTGTCCTTCGTCGCGGAGGCGGGGATGGACCTGTCGGCCTTGAGCGCCTGCCAGACCTGCCGCGACTGGGCTTCCAGGGGCAGGACGCGGTTCGGGTCGGCGGGGTCGTACCGGACCGGCATCGTCACCATGTGGACGTCCTCCGAGCCGATCCCCGAGAGCCCCTTGGCGAAGCCCATGAGCTCGTTGACGGAGTCCAGCTCGGAGTCGGGCGTGATGGCCTTGGTGGCCGTGTCCGCGACGTCCAGGAGCTTCTTGGGGTTGGTGAGGACACCGACGTCCTTGACCTGCTCGATGAACGCCTTCATGAAGTCCTGCTGGAGCTGGATCCGGCCGAGGTCGCTGCCGTCGCCGACGGACTTGCGGGTGCGGACCAGGCCGAGGGACTGCTCGCCGTCGAGCGTGTGGGTGCCCGGTGCGAGGTCGAGGTGGCTCTTGTCGTCCGTGATGCGCCGCGTCGTGGTGACCTCCACGCCGCCGAGCTTGTCGATCAGCTTGGTGAAGCCGGTGAAGTCGACCTCGATGTAGTGGTCCATGCGGATGCCGGACATCGACTCGACGGTCTTCACCGCGCAGGCCGGTCCGCCCACCTCGTACGCGGTGTTGAACATCGCCCGCTTCTCGCCGGCGACGGTCTCCCCCTGTCCGTCGGTGCAGGCGGGACGGGCGACGAGGGTGTCGCGCGGGATGGAGACGACGCTGGCCTTCTTGTGGCCCTCGTAGACGTGGACGA
This sequence comes from Streptomyces sp. NPDC047971, assembly GCF_040653355.1. Classification (NCBI taxonomy): domain Bacteria; kingdom Bacillati; phylum Actinomycetota; class Actinomycetes; order Kitasatosporales; family Streptomycetaceae; genus Streptomyces; species Streptomyces sp. NPDC047971. The sequence goes on from NZ_JBEZNW010000006.1 coordinate 134,236, forward strand.
CCATCGCGGTGTCGGAGCGGGCCCCGCCCTCGTCCTTGCCGTAGGCGCCGTTGTCGCCGGAGCGGGAGTCGGAGCCGAGGACGAGGATGTCCATCGAGCCGTTGTCGACGTTGTCGGGGCGTTCGGTGCCGAGCTGGGCGTTGATGTCGACGCCCTTGAGGTTGCCGTTCAGCTTGAGGTACGCGTAGCCGAGTCCGGAGCCGCCGACCACGACGAGCGCGGCCGCACCCCAGGCGGCGACGGTCACCGCGCGGCGGCCCTTGGTGGGCGGCTTGCGTCGGCGGCCGTTGCCGCTGCCGGGTATTCGACCGCTCCTGCTCTGCTGACTCATCTGCTACCTCAGGTCCTAGGTTCACCTTCTGTGACGGCGAAGCGCCCAAAAGGGTTGCATAGGAACCTGTGAGGTTTCGCAGAGCGACGGACCGCAACGCGCCGCGCCCACCGTGCGAGGCACGGTGGGCGCGGTGTGTTTGTCCAGGTCACGGCGGGGTTACGGCCGGAAGGCCGGTTCCCCGCCGTGTGACCGAGGTCTCGCCTCGGTCGTCGACGTCACTCAGTCGTTGTTGCCGGCTCCGGGAGTCGTCTTCTGGATCTGGAGCAGGAACTCGCCGTTCGACTTCGTCTGCTTCATCTTGTCGAGGAGCAGCTCGATCGCCTGCTGCTGGTCGAGCGCGTGCAGCACACGGCGCAGCTTCCAGGTGACGGCGAGCTCGTCGCTGCCGAGCAGGATCTCTTCCTTGCGCGTACCCGAGGCGTCGACGTCGACGGCCGGGAAGATGCGCTTGTCGGCGAGCTTCCGGTCGAGCTTGAGCTCCATGTTGCCGGTGCCCTTGAACTCCTCGAAGATCACCTCGTCCATGCGCGAGCCGGTGTCGACCAGCGCGGTGGCCAGGATGGTCAGCGAGCCGCCGTCCTCGATGTTGCGGGCGGCACCGAAGAAGCGCTTCGGCGGGTAGAGCGCGGTCGAGTCGACACCACCGGACAGGATGCGGCCGGAGGCCGGCGCCGCGAGGTTGTACGCGCGGCCCAGGCGGGTGATCGAGTCGAGCAGGACGACCACGTCGTGACCCAGCTCCACGAGACGCTTGGCGCGCTCGATGGCCAGCTCGGCGACCGTGGTGTGGTCCTCGGCCGGACGGTCGAAGGTCGAGGAGATGACCTCGCCCTTGACCGACCGCTGCATGTCGGTGACCTCTTCCGGCCGCTCGTCGACCAGGACGACCATCAGGTGGCACTCGGGGTTGTTGTGGGTGATCGCGTTGGCGATCGCCTGCATGATCATGGTCTTGCCGGTCTTCGGCGGGGCCACGATCAGACCGCGCTGGCCCTTACCGATCGGCGACACGAGGTCGATGATGCGGGTGGTCAGCACGCCCGGGTCGGTCTCCAGACGGAGCCGGTCCTGCGGGTAGAGCGGGGTCAGCTTGTTGAACTCCGGGCGGCCGCGGCCGGAGTCGGCGGCCATGCCGTTCGAGGAGTCCAGGCGGACCAGCGCGTTGAACTTCTCGCGACGCTCGCCCTCCTTCGGCTGACGCACGGCGCCGGTGACGTGGTCACCCTTGCGCAGGCCGTTCTTGCGGACCTGGGCGAGGGAGACGTACACGTCGTTCGGGCCGGGCAGGTAGCCGGAGGTCCGGATGAACGCGTAGTTGTCGAGGATGTCCAGGATGCCCGCGACGGGGATCAGGACGTCGTCGTCGGAGACCTGCGGCTCGCCGGTCGCGAAGTCGTCACGGCCACGACGGCCACGACGGTCGCGGTAGCGGCCACGACGGCCACGGCGACCGCCCTCGTCGTCGAAGTCGTCCTGCGGGCCGGTGTTCGCCTGCTGGCCGCCCTGACGCTGCTGACGCTGGCCGCCCTGGCCACCGCCCTGCTGGTCGTCGCCCTTGCCGCGGTCACGGCGGTCGCGCTGACGGTCGCCGCGGTCACGGCGCTCGCCGCGGTCACGACGGCCGCGGCCCTCGGCGGTCTCGACGGCGGAGTCGGCCTTGGCGTCGGCGGACGTGTCCGTACGGGACTCGGTTCGGGAGTCCGTGCGGGCCTCGACCTTGGCCTCGGTCTTCACGGCCTGGGCGGTCTCGCCCTTGGCCTCGCCCTCCGGGCTGCCGGCGGGCGCGGTGGCCCGGCGGCGACGGCGCTCGCCGGCCGGCTGGTCGTCGCTGGCGGGCTGACCGGGGATGTCGATCTGCTGCTGGGCGACGGCCTTCTCGGGCTGCGGGGCGGCGGTCTCGGCCGCGGCCTCGCCCGTGCGGGTCTTGGAGGTGGCGCGGCGCTTCGGCTTGGTCGCAGCCGTGTCGGCGGCCTTGGCGGGGGCGGACGAGCCGCCTCCGGCCTGCGCCTCCTTGATGACCTCGATCAGCTGGCTCTTGCGCATCCGCGCGGTGCCCCTGATGCCGAGGCCGGACGCGACCTGCTGCAGCTCGGCCAGGACCATGCCCTCGAGGCCGGTGCCGGAGCGGCGGCGCCGTGCGGTGGTGCCAGTGGCAGCACCTTCGGCGGGCGCGGCGTTGTCGACACTGTTGTCGGCAGTCACGCCCATCAGATCGGTGGTGTCGCTCACGAAGGGTCCTTCCCTGGAGCGGACGTCGGCCATCTGGCTCGGCGACCGGTTGTGCTGTCCGGCAGCGGTCCTGGCTTGTGGACCGTGTCGGGGCGGTGGTCCCGCCGGGTACGGCGGAAGAGAAAAAGACGTGCTGTGGGTCCGGCCCGAGGCCCCCTGCTCGGCCCTCACCGGGAAGAGCGAGGGGTGTCGTGCCGGTTCCGGAGCGTGCTCGAAACTGCTCAGGCAGGCTGCTCAGGCAGTTGGGGAGGCTCCCGGAAGAATCGGTGGTCCCGGATGGGGACACTCAGCACCGCGCCTCAAAGGCGCCGGGTGCTGACTTGAGGTTAACACTACCGGCTCCAACAAACATTCCCCCTCTCCATCACCGGCAATCACGTGTCCCTAGGGCGCGAGCGGCAGAACACTCGCTCCGGACACGTCGAGGTCGAGCCGGTTCGCGGCCCATCCCTCTCCCGCCAGCCGGGCGACCTTGTCGGCCGTCCCGTGTTCGGCCAGCGCGAGCACCGTGGGGCCCGCGCCGGAGATGACCGCGGGGACTCCGTCCGCCCGCAGCCGGTTCACAAGGGCGATGCTCTCGGGCATCGCGGGAGCCCGGTACTCCTGGTGCAGCCGGTCCTCGGTGGCCGCGAGCAGCAGTTCGGGGCGGCGGGTCAGCGCCTCCACGAGCAGCGCGGCGCGCCCGGCGTTGGCCGCGGCGTCGACGTGCGGGACGGTGCGCGGCAGCAGACCGCGGGCGGTCTCGGTCAGCACCGGCTTTCCGGGGACGAAAACCACCGGAACGATGGAATCCGAGGGGTTCATCCTGATCGCCCGCGCGGCACCGGACTCGGTCCAGGCGAGCGTGAAGCCGCCGAGCAGGCAGGCGGCGACGTTGTCGGGGTGCCCCTCGATCTCCGTGGCGAGTTCGAGGAGGGCCGCCTCGTCGAGGCGGGCGTCGCCGCCTATGGTCACGGCGCGGGCGGCGACGATGCCGGCGCAGATCGCGGCGGAGGAGGAGCCGAGGCCGCGGCCGTGCGGAATGCGGTTGGCGCAGACGACCTCGAGGCCGCGCGGCTGTCCGCCGAGCAGGTCGAAGGCCGTGCGGAGGGAGCGTACGAGCAGGTGGCTCTCGTCGCGCGGGAGCGTGTCGGCGCCCTCTCCGGCGATGTCGATGTGCAGCCCGGAGTCGGCGACCCGGACGACGACGTCGTCGTAGAGACCCAGCGACAGGCCGAAGGCGTCGAAGCCCGGGCCGAGGTTGGCGCTGGTGGCGGGAACGCGCACCCGTACGGCGGCGGCGCGGAACGCGGGACCGGCCATCGCTCGATGACTCTCCTTGATGTGCGACTACGGGATTTCAAGAGAAGTACACGGAAACCCGGGGGCCGCGTCTGCCTCGGAGGGCGACAACGGCAACGACACCGCGCATATGCAACGGGGCGGGTTCGGTACAGCCTATCGAAGGAAGGTTCTGTGGCGACATAGGGCGCACAGGAGGCGCACGATGCGTGTCGCGAGCCATCCTGTGCACCTATGTACGTTCCTGATCGGGTTTCACCCGGTGGCCCCTCCGCGCGGAGGGGCCGGATCAGGCCAGGCAGAGGTGGATCAGGCCAGATCAGGGGACTGATCGGGCCGGGCGCGGCGGATCCACCGGGGATCCGCCGCCGATCGGGCCGCGCGGCCCGATCAGATCAGGCCGAGGCGCTCCGCGGCGGTCGCCGCGTCGACGGGGACGGTGACCGGCTGGGGTGCGCCGGCGACGGCCCAGTCCGGGTCCTTCAGGCCGTTGCCGGTGACCGTGCAGACGATCCGCTGGCCGGGGTCGACCTTGCCCTGCTCGGCCGCCTTCAGCAGACCGGCGACGGACGCGGCGGAGGCGGGCTCGACGAAGACGCCCTCCTGCGAGGCCAACAGCCGGTAGGCGCGCAGGATCTCACGGTCCGTCACCTCGTCGATGAAACCGCCCGACTCGTCCCGGGCGGCGATCGCGAAGTCCCAGGAGGCCGGGTTGCCGATCCGGATCGCGGTGGCGATGGTCGACGGGTCCTTGACGACCTCGCCGCGCACGAGCGGCGCGGATCCGGACGCCTGGAAGCCCCACATGCGCGGGGTGTGCGTCGCCAGACCGTCGCCGGCGTACTCCCGGTACCCCTTCCAGTACGCCGTGATGTTGCCGGCGTTGCCCACGGGCAGGACGTGGATGTCGGGGGCGTCGCCCAGCATGTCCACGATCTCGAAGGCGGCGGTCTTCTGGCCCTCGATACGGACCGGGTTCACCGAATTGACCAGCGCCACCGGGTAGTTCTCGGAGAGCGCGCGGGCCAGCGTGAGGCAGTCGTCGAAGTTGCCGTCGACCTGGAGGATCTTCGCGCCGTGCACGAGGGCCTGGCCCATCTTGCCGAGCGCGATCTTGCCCTGCGGCACGAGGACGGCCGAGACCATCCCGGCGCGCACCGCGTAAGCCGCCGCGGACGCCGAGGTGTTGCCGGTGGAGGCGCAGATGACGGCCTGCGCGCCCTCCTCCTTGGCCTTGGAGATGGCCATGGTCATGCCGCGGTCCTTGAAGGAACCGGTGGGGTTGGCGCCCTCGACCTTGAGGTGCACCTCGCAGCCCGTGCGCTCGGAGAGGACCTGAGCGGGGACGAGCGGCGTGCCGCCCTCACGGAGCGTGACGACGGGCGTCGTGTCCGTGACCGGAAGGCGGTCCCGGTACTCCTCGATGATGCCGCGCCACTGGTGGGTGCCCTTGCTGGTCATGGGTCCTTACTCCCCTTCAACACGCATGATGCTGGCGACACCGCGCACGGTGTCGAGCTTGCGCAGCGCCTCGACGGTCCCGGAGAGGGCGGCGTCGGGCGCGCGGTGGGTGACGACGACGAGGGACGCCTCGCCGTCCTTGCCCTGCTGGCGCACCGTATCGATGGATACGCCGTGCTCGGCGAAGACCGTCGCGACCTGGGCGAGTACGCCAGGCTTGTCGGCCACGTCGAGGCTGATGTGGTACCGCGTCACGACCTCGCCCATGGGGCTCACGGGCAGCTGGGTGTACGCGGACTCGCCGGGGCCGGTGGCCTCGTTGAGCTTGTTGCGGCACACGGCGACCAGGTCGCCGAGGACGGCCGAGGCGGTCGGAGAACCGCCGGCGCCGGGGCCGTAGAACATGAGCCGCCCGGCGGCCTCCGCCTCGACGAAGACCGCGTTGTACGCCTCGCGGACGGAGGCGAGCGGGTGGCTCAGCGGAATCATCGCGGGGTGGACGCGCGCGGTGACGGAGCCGCCGTCGGCGGAGCGCTCGCAGATGGCGAGCAGCTTGATGGTGCAGCCCATCCGCTTGGCGGAGGCGAAGTCGGCGGCGGTGACCTCGGTCATCCCCTCGCGGTAGACGTCGTCCAGGCGCACGCGGGTGTGGAAGGCGATCCCGGCGAGGATGGCGGCCTTGGCGGCGGCGTCGAAGCCTTCGACGTCGGCGGTCGGGTCGGCCTCGGCGTATCCGAGGGCGGTCGCCTCGTCCAGCGCCTCGGAGTACCCGGCGCCGGAGGTGTCCATCTTGTCGAGGATGAAGTTGGTGGTGCCGTTGACGATGCCCATCACGCGGTTGATCTTGTCGCCGGCGAGCGACTCGCGCAGCGGCCGGATGAGCGGGATCGCGCCCGCGACGGCGGCCTCGTAGTACAGGTCCTGGCCGTGCTGGTCGGCGGAGGCGTAGAGGCTCGCGCCGTCCTGGGCGAGCAGGGCCTTGTTGGCGGAGACGACGGAGGCGCCGTGCTCGAACGCGGTGGTGATGAGGGAGCGGGCCGGCTCGACCCCGCCGATGACCTCGACGACGACGTCGATGTCGCCCCGTTTGACCAGGGCGGTGGCGTCGGTGGTGATCAGCTCCGCGGGGATGCCCTCACGGACCTTGTCCGGGCGGCGGACGGCCACGCCGGCGAGCTCGACCGGGGCGCCGATGCGCGCGGCGAGGTCGTCGGCGTGCGTCGTCATGATGCGCGCCACCTCTGAGCCGACCACACCACAGCCCAGCAGCGCCACCTTCAGCGGACGCGTACGCATCATCCGACCTCGTTTCTCGTACTACTTCGTATCTCTACGGTTGGACCAGTCTCACTCACCGGACGAGGGTTTCTGTCCCTCGTCCGGATCCTGAGATGCTTATTTCATCAGCCGACATCGAGACGCAGGAGATCTTCCTCCGTCTCACGCCGGACGATCACCCTCGCCTCGCCGTCGCGGACGGCGACGACGGGCGGGCGGAGTGCGTGGTTGTAGTTGCTGGCCATGGAGCGGCAGTACGCGCCGGTGGCCGGTACGGCGATGAGATCACCGGGCGCGATGTCGGCCGGCAGGAACGCGTCCCGTACGACGATGTCGCCACTCTCGCAGTGCTTGCCGACGACGCGGGCGAGCATGGGCTCGGCGTCGCTCGTCCGTGACACCAGGGAGACGCTGTACTCGGCGTCGTACAGCGCCGTGCGGATGTTGTCCGACATGCCGCCGTCGACGCTGACGTACGTCCGCAGCCCTTCGAGGGGCTTGACGGTGCCGACCTCGTACAGGGTGAAGGCGGTGGGCCCGACGATGGCGCGCCCGGGCTCGACGGAGATGCGGGGCGTGCGGAGCCCGGCGGCCTCGCACTCACGGGTGACGATCTCGTTGAGCGCCTTGGCGATGTGGTGAGGCTCACGGGGGTCGTCGTCGGAGGTGTAGGCGATGCCGAGGCCGCCGCCGAGGTCGATCTCGGGCAGCTCGACGCCGTGCTCGTCGCGCACCTCGGCGAGCAGCTGGACGACGCGGCGGGCGGACACCTCGAAACCGGCCATGTCGAAGATCTGGGACCCGATGTGGGAGTGGATGCCGATGAGTTCGAGCCCGTCGAGCTTGAGGATCCTGCGGACCGCCTCGGCGGCCTGGCCCCCGGCGAGGGCGATGCCGAACTTCTGGTCCTCGTGGGCGGTGGCGATGAACTCGTGCGTGTGGGCCTCGACGCCGACCGTCACCCGGATCTGCACGCGCTGCCGCTTGCCGAGGGACTGGGCGATGTGGGCGACGCGGACGATCTCCTGGAAGGAGTCGAGGACGATGCGCCCGACACCGACCTCGACGGCGCGCCGGATCTCCTCCTCGGACTTGTTGTTCCCGTGGAAGGCGATGCGCTCCGCGGGCATCCCGGCGGAGAGCGCCGTGGACAGCTCGCCGCCGGAGCACACGTCCAGGTTGAGCCCTTCCTCCTTGAGCCAGCGCACGACGGCGCGGGAGAGGAACGCCTTGCCGGCGTAGAAGACGTCGGCGTCGGCGCCGAAGGCGTCGGCCCAGGCCCGGCAGCGGGCGCGGAAGTCGGTCTCGTCGAGGAAGTACGCGGGGGTGCCGAACTGCTCGCGGAGCTCGTCGACTCCGATGCCGCCGACGGTGACGACGCCGAGGTCGTTCCGCTCGACGGTCCTGGCCCAGACCTTGGGGTCGAGGTGGTTCAGGTCGGAGGGCGGGGCGGTGTAGTGCCCCTCGGGGAGGACGTCGGCGTGACGGGGCCCGGCGGGGTGGGCGGAACGGCTCATGTCTGCAATCTTTCAGATCCGGTCGGGTGCGCTGATGCCGAGCAGGGAGAGGCCACCGGCGAGCACCACCCCGGCGGCTTCGGCGAGCGCGAGCCGGGAGCGGTGGGCGGCCGAGGGTTTCTCGTCGCCGAGGGGCAGGACGGTGTGCTGGAAGTCGAGCAGCGCGTCGGCGACGACTTCGAGGTGCCGGGCGACCCGATCGGGGGCGCGATGGCGAGCGGCGGAGGCCAGGACCACGGGGTGGTCGGCGAGGGCACGGGCGAGGTCCTGGGCGGGGGCGTCTTCGACGGCGAGGGCCGGGGCGGGCGCGGCGCCGTGGCCTGCGGGGTGGGCGGGCGCGGGGGCGGCGTCCTGGACGGCGAGGGCGGCCGGGGCGGGCGCGAAGGCGTCTTCGACGGCGAGGGCGGCCGGGGCGGGCGCGAAGGCGTCTTCGACGGCGAGGGACCCGATCCCGATCTGCCGGCCGTGGCGGAGGAGGGCGTGGGTACGGGAGTGGGCGTACCGGATCCGGAAGAGGGGATTGTCCTCGTGCTGCCGGAGCAGTTCGTCACCGAGCCGGGCCCGGTCGTGCGCGGCGGCGGAGAGGAGCCCCCAGCGGGCGGCGTCGACGCCGAGACGGCGGAGGAGGGCGCGGGAGGTGTCGGGGACGGGAAGGGGCGCGATGTCGACGGACACCCTCCCCTTCGCGCCCTGGGCCTCGGTCCGTACGCCGAGCAGCTCCCAGTCGGGGTCGGCGGGACCCTCGCAGCTCGTACGGACGGCGAAGCCCTGGGAGACGAGGATCCGCCGCACCGCGTCGGCGGTGACGGCGGCACGCAGGTCGGCGCGGTGGCAGGGCTGGACGGTCTCGCCGCAGGGTGGGATCCACCCGTACTCGGCACCGCGGCGGAGGATCTCGCGCACGAGGTCCTGCTGTGCCTCCTGGCGCAGGGTGAAGTTGAGGAAGCCGGGCCCGGTGATGTCGACTGCGGCGAGCCCGGGGCTGTGGTGGAGCCGGTCCCGGAGGATGGCGGCCACGTCGAGGGGGGTGCGCCGGGCGGCCCGCGCGAGGGTCAGGGCCACGTTGCTCGCGTAGTCCCCGCGCCCGCCGGGCCGGGGCCGCTCGACCCTCACGTGCCGGGGCATGTCACCGCTGTCGACCCGCAGCGCACCGTCGTCGACCGCACGGCGCACGGCGTGCAGCACGGTGAGGGAGAGGTCCGCGGGGGTCACGGGACAAGCGTATGGGAGAAGGGGGGTCGGAACGCGAACCGGTTTCGCTATGCGGGCAGGGGGCGAAGAGGCGCGCACGGGATGGACCGGCAGCAGGGGGCGGAGAGGCGCGCGCGGGATGGACGCGGCGGCAGGGGGCGCGGGAGTGACCCGACGCTGATCACCGAGCCCGGCCCATGCCGCGACGCGCTGACGGCCACGCATGGAGGATGACCGCCGCGGCGCGGGACGCGTGGCGCGGGACGCGTGGCGCGGGGTTGCGCGGTGCGGGGACGCGCGGTGCGGGACGCGTGGTGCGGGACGCGTGGTGCGGGGACGCGCGCGGTCCGGGGTCGCGCGGTGCGGGGTCGCGCGCAGCAGGAGCCGCCCGGACCGATCACACGCTCTGTACGGGGCGTGGCGGGCGCACGGGGATCACGCGCGTGGGTGGAGACTCACGCGCGTAGGTAAGGATCACGTGCGTACGAGAGTCACGCACGTACGAGAATCACGCGCTAGTGGGACCCGCTGGGAGTGCCGGCACGCCCGGCCCCCTGTCTGCCGTCGACATCGACGGCAGAAGGCCCCTCCTGTCCGTCGCGCCGCTCGCCGCGCTCCCGGTGCATGAGCTGCCGCACGACGCGGACGAGCTCGGCGGGCTCGAAGGGCTTGGCGAGGAACGCGTCGATACCGGCCGCGACACCGCTGTCCATCTCGTGCTGCGTACAAGCACTGACGATGGCGACGGGGACATGACTGGTCCGCGGATCGGACCGCAGCTTCTCGGCGGTACGCAACCCGTCCAACCGGGGCATGACGACGTCGAGAGTGACCACATCAGGACATACCTGATGCACGACATCCAGACACTCGGCACCATCGGCCGCGGTCACGACCTCGAACCCCTCGAGTTCGAGATTGACCCTGATCAACTGCCGGATCACCCGGTTGTCATCGACAACGAGCACCCGACCGGACACGCCTGACACACGAACGAGAGTAGGTCGCGGAGAGGGGCTGCGTCCGGGTTTTGCCCACTTCCGACCCGTGAGGGGGAACGAGGGGTCGGTGACTCGACGGAAATACCTGTTCACAGGCACTCCTCGGATGCTGGTAGGGTTCTACCCGTCGCCGCCGAACACGGCGGACGCCCCCGTAGCTCAGGGGATAGAGCAACGGCCTCCGGAGCCGTGTGCGCAGGTTCGAATCCTGCCGGGGGCACTTCGCAGGAAGTGCCTAAAGACCCCGCCACCAGCTAAGACGCTGAGGACGGGGTCTTGTCGTATGCCCAGGCATTCGCCGCCTGAGCCGCCCCTGTGTCGGGGCGCGCGGACGGGATCTGCACGGACCGCCGCGAGTGAGGTCACGGCGATGGCGACTGCCCAGCAGCGCCATCGGGCCGCCCCGGCGCGCGGGAGACCATGGATGCCGGCGCGCCGCGAAGAGCCCTCCCGCGCGAGAGAGGAACGCAGGCTGAGCCGATGTGGCAGGCGGGTACCGCTCAGCGGCAAACTCCCCCGCCCTATAGGGCTTTTCGTCTGACAAAACGCCAACTGGCAACGTTCGCAACGTTTAGACTCCGTCGCGACGGCGGTCAGCGACAGACGACACGGAGGACACGAATGAGCGCGAGCGGGACCCGCACTTGCTCTTGGTGTGGCGAGGGAGGGCACGACAGGCGGTCGTGCGATGTCTCTCCCAACGCCGGGAAGTGCAGCGTGTGCGACTATCGCGGGCATGACAAGCGCAACTGCCCGCGCAAGTGAGGAAGCACCGGCGCCGGCACGGCTAGGCTCAAGACAAAGAAGGCCCCAGACGACACGCCTGGGGCCTCAGTGTTGGGTCGGCTCACGCGCCTTCGCGGAGGAGAACCTCGATACGACGGTTGGCGAAGTCCTGACGCTCGTCGAGGCGGCGACGGCCGGCGGCCCACCCGCAGAGGACGACCACCGGCTACTACGGGGTTCCGACGGCGGAATGCCGGCGACAGCCAAGTCCACTACCAGCTGCACCCCCCTGGAAGGTGGGCTGCCGGCTCAAGGAGAGTTGATGACTCGCCCCCGCCGAGACCTACGACGTGGATCGGTCTTCATCGCGGCGTCCATGGCCGCCCTCGCTGTCGGAGGATGCACCGCGGACCAGGGCGCATCTGCCCATCCGACTGCGTCTGTCTCTCCTTCCCGTCCGTCGAAATCCTCACCGACGCCTTCCGCCGGGCCCGCAGAGAGCGTCACGAAGGCGCCCATCCTTGTCGACGGGAAGCCGCTCCTCGAAATCCAGGCTTCACGGGGCAGTCAGACCTATGAGTTGGAGAACGGCATCGATCCGGGGAACCTGTCCGTTCTCGTGAATTGTCAAGGTGAAGGCACCTTGACGGTGTCACTCACGCCGACAGGAATGAGCTTCCCGCTGGAATGTACGGCGGAAAAGGTGCTGAGTACGTACAACCAGCTGAGCCTGACCACTCGCCGCGAGCAGGCGTTCATCGATGTCGAAGCACCATTCGGTGTGAAGTGGTCGCTGACCCTGGGCCAGTGACATATTGAGCTGGGGGGCCGGGGTGGTGTCGTGCCTCAGGGGCCTCCACGCGTGGTCAGGTCGGCGGTCACCACTGCCAGGTGGTGCGAGGTGGCCCAGGCCCGCCACTCCGTTCCGCCTCCGGCCCTGGATCTCCGGCGACTCGCGCACTCCTTCAGCCGGGCGTCGCCCCACGACGTTCCCGCGCCGGTGGTCGGCCAGTGCGGGGAGTCGACCAGGTCGGCGCTCAGGACGAAGAAGTCGTCGTTGCCGGCGCGGACTCGCGGATAGACGAAGACCTGCCAGGCATCCGGCGTCGTGTACCGCAGGTTGGGGTCCGGTGTCCCCCGGGACCGTGCCGGCATCCGCGGATGCGTCACGCCGAAGTCTCCGAAGTCCGGGACCCTCCCGTGACATCCGTTCAGGACCCGTCGCCACAGCTGCGCGTCCCGCCGCGCCACCGGCGTCGCCCGGCCCCTCGGGAAGCCGGTCAGGTCGACCGGGAAGGCGCCCGCGGCGATGCACTCGTGGCGCCAGCCCCATGGGGCGAGGGCTTCCAGGGCGCGGACGGCGCGGTCGGCGAGTCGATCCCTTTCGGTCTCCGAATCCACCGGACCGGCGTCGATGAGGAGGTCGACCTCTTCCGGTTCGAGGCGCAGAGCCGTGAGGAGCCACCGGATCTCGTCGTAGTCGGGAAGACGCCGGGGCGGGTCGAGCGCAACGGAGACTCTGAGGCAGGCACCAGTCCGGTGCTCGGCGCTCGCCCATGCCGCCTCCACCAGGACGTCTCGTTCGTCCGTGTGCCGGACGACCGGGCACATGGCCACGCCGCGGAGGCCGAGGGACTCGCTGAGTCGGGCCATGGGGCCACCGGCGTCGCCCGCCAGCACTCGCGCCGTCGGTAGGGCTCCGCAGTCGACGCTCAGGACCGCGCCCTGCGGAACCGCGTCCATCGCACGGTCGCAGAAGGTCTCCAGGACATCCCGGACGTCCGGGTCGGGGACCAGCTCCATGACGGGGCGGATGTGCGAGCGCACCTCCGGCGTGACGTGCCCGAGGGCCGCGAACTCCCCCGCCTTGCCCTTCAGGATCGGAACGTAGGCCAACGGCTTTCCCCCAGCGCTCTCGGCACCAAGCCCATGGACGTGTCGCTCACTCCCACCTGAGTGTGAAGAGAACCCGCCCCGTCGGATAGGGGTACGAACCGGCCGCGGGTCTCGTTCTCGCCCCTCTGGGCCGGCTGGTCGCGCGCGTGTCACCCGGCGATGCGGAGCGACGGGGTGGGCGGTGTTCCTGCCCGGTGTGAGGGCGTCGGGCCGTTCCGCCTCGCGACGGCGGGCCCTCGGCAGACGGCCGACGGTCCGTGACGCGGCACCTCGGGGAGCCGTGGGCGTCATGGTCGTGGCGTGCCGGGGGCGGGGCCGGATCGGTTCCATAAGGAGGGTTGATGGTGGGCTCATTGTTCGCGTCGATTCGCCGCCCTAGCTTTGGGGACAAACGTCAGCCGTATTCGGACTGACCGAAGGGGGCGAAATGAAGTTCGGCGTATATCCGGCCTACATCGGTGGCCAGGACATCACCGGCGACAATCCGCAGTTCGTACACACCATTACCGCCCGTTCCCTCATCGAGGACACCTTCCCCAGTCTGCGTCTCAAGCGCGATCTCGATCGGGGAATCGTCGGTCCGGATGCGGCGGGGGAGCGCGTCGTCGGCGCCTGTGTCGTCGCTGACGAGGGCATGGCCGCGCTGGCGCTGGAGTCGGCCGCCAAGGCCGCCGACGAGTGGCGGCGGGTGCCGATCGAGACACGTCTGGAGGTGGGGCGGCGGATCGGAGAGCGTCTGCTGGAGCACCGGGAGCCGCTTGTCGAGATTCTGGTCGCCGAAGGGACTCCCCGGGACGCGGCCGAGGGAATGATCACCGGAATTCCGTTCACCAGTTGGAGCAGGGAAACGCTCGAATGGTGTGCCGAGCAGTTGGAGTTCCGGCGCGTCGACGGCGAGCGGGAGATGATTCTGCGGCGAATTCCCGACGGCGTCGTGTGCATCAATCCGCCGCAGAACGCGGCGACGGTGAACGCGCTGAACGGGCTCACCGCCCTCATCGCCGGCAACACCGTGGTGGTGCGGGCGCCGCGTGGCGTCGCGCTGAGTTGCATGTACGCGATGAGAGAGGTCGTGGCGCCCGTGCTGGAGGAGGTGGGCGCACCGGCCGGGACGGTCAACGCGTTCTGCGGGGCTCCCATGCTGGAGACCTGGCTCGCCAGCGAGCACGTCGACGACGTGCTCTATTTCGGCGGCAGCAAGAAGGGGCTGGAGTTCGAGGCGGACGCGATCGCCGCGGGCAAGAAGCCGATCCTGGAACTCGCGGGGAACGACTGCTGCGTGGTCTGGCACGACGCCGACCTGGACGCCGCGGTGGAGACCATCACCCAGTTCTTCCTGAATTCCGGCCAGATCTGCAACGTCCCCAACCAGGTCGTCGCCCATCCGGCGATCGCCGACGAGCTCGTCGAGCGGCTCGTCGCGGCCACCAAGGACATCCAGCCGGGGTATCCGGACGAGCCGGGCGTGGTCCTCACCCCCGTTCTCGGGGTGGACTGGTTCTTCGGCTGCCTGGCCGAGGCGCTCGCCAAGGGGGCGAAGCTCGTGCACGGCGGGCGCCGGCTGGAGGTCGACGGGTCGGAGTCGCGCACCGGCTTCTTCGTCGAGCCGAGCATCGTGCGTGTGGAGGGGCTGCAGGGGGCCAGGTCGCTCTCGGTCGTCCGTGACGAGACCTTCTTCCCGCTGCTGCCGGTCATCGTGCCCGAGCCCGTCGCCTCCGACGACGAACTCCTGGAGCAGGTGCTGGAGTTCGTCAACAGCAACGCGTACGGGCTGCGCAACTCCGTCTGGTCCTCCAGCTTCTCGACGATCGAGCGCTTCCTGGACGGGGTCACCAACGCCGGCAATCTGAAGATCAACGACTCGCACAGCGGCTTCCTCCCCTTCCTTCCCAACCAGGGCGGCCCCGGTCTCACCGGCGGTGCCTTCGGCGAGGCGAGCCACCCGATGCTGCGCACCACCCGCTACCAGGCCGTGAGCGTGCTGCGCCCGTCGGCGGACAAGGAGGACGCGTCATGACGACCCGTGTACTGAAGGCCACGGTCTCCGCCTCGGCCGCCGAGGTCATCGAACGCCTCGCGGACGGTTCGGCGTTCCCCTCGTACGCCGAGGACATCGTCTCCGTCGCGCCCACCGCCGACGGGGACCAGGAGTGGGTGCTCGCCTTCCGCGGCGGTGTGGCGCGTTGGGTGCAGCGCACCCGGCCCGTCGTGCGGACCGACGAGGGCGCCCCGACGGGCGAGGGGCCGTACCGGATCGAGTTCGAGCAGGTCAGCGGGGACTTCCAGCATCTGGAGGGGGCCTGGACCAGTACCGACGTCCCCGGTGGCAGCGAGGTCGTCTTCGAGGTCGGCTACAGCACGAGCGTCCCCCATCTCGCGGGCGCGATCGACTCGGCCGTCGGACATGTGCTGCTCCGCAGCGCCCACCAGGTCATCTCCGCCGTCGCGGGGCCCGCCCGGGTCACCGCCGGCGGCCACCACCTGTCCTGACACACAAGGAGAAGCACCCCCATGGAGAAGGTCTGCATCATCGGAGCCGGCTGGTCGGGTCTCGCCGCCTGCCAGGTCCTGCATGCGCGTGGGATCGCGTTCGACTGCTACGAAGCCGGCTCGAAGGTCGGCGGCAACTGGCGCTATCTCAACGACAACGGCATGTCCTCCGGCTACCGGTCGCTGCACATCAACACGTCCAAGAAGCTGTCCGAGTACCGCGCGTACCCGATGCCGAAGGACTATCCGCACTACCCCGACCACGTCCAGATCGCGCAGTACCTGGACGACTACGTCGACCACTTCGGCTTCCGCGAGTCGATCGCCTTCCGTACGTCGGTGACCCATGTGGAGCCCGCGGAGGGCGGCGGCTGGACCGTGACCGCGCGGGACCGTGACACCGGGGCCGAGACGACCCGGCACTACGGCTCCGTGGTCGTGGCCAACGGCCATCACTGGGACCCGCGCGACCCCGAGCCGGGCTTCCCCGGCGCGGACACCTTCACCGGGACCCAGATCCACTCGCACTACTACAAGGTCCCCGACGAGTACGCCGGCAAGCGGGTGCTGGTGCTGGGCTTCGGCAACTCGGCCTCCGACATCGCGGTGGAGACCTCCACCGTCTCCGAGCGCACGTTCCTGTCGATCCGGACCGGTGGTTACGTCTTCCCGAAGTTCATGTTCGGCAAGCCCGGCGACGACATGATCAGCCCGTTCATCACCCGGGTGATGCCGCGCGAGACCCAGCGCTGGGTCATGGCCCTCCTGCTGCGGATGACGATCGGCAAGGTCACCGACTTCGGACTGCCGAAGCCGGGTCACAAGCTGTTCAATTCCCACCCGACCGTCTCGGAGTCCCTGCTCCCCCGGCTCGGCCACGGCGGCCTCTCGGTCAAGCCGAACATCTCGCACTTCGACGGCGACACGGTGCACTTCACCGACGGCAGCAGCGAGGTCGTCGACGCGGTCATCTACAGCACCGGTTACAAGGTCAGCTTCCCGTTCCTGGACGAGTCGGTGATCGCGCCGACGGACAACGACGTCTCGCTCTTCCACCGGGTGGTGGACCCGCAGCACCCCGGGCTGTACTTCGTCGGTCTCTTCCAGCCGCTGGGAGCGACGACGGTGCTGGCCGAGGCCCAGTCGCACTGGATCGCCGACCTGCTCCAGGGGAGGGCGGCGCTGCCGTCCCTGTCCGCGATGCGCAAGGAGATCACCCGGTACAAGGAGAAGCTCGCCAAGCGGTACATCACGTCCAAGCGGCACACCATGCAGGTGGACCACTACCCGTACCTCGCCGAGCTGCGGGGGGTACGGCGCCGGGGTGCCAAGCTGGCGAGGAAGGCCGGTGCGACGCTCGCGGCCGACTACCGTCCGGAGGAGGTGTCGATCCGGATCGACGCGTCTCCCGAGGTGGTGTGGGACCTGATCAGCGATGTGACGCGGATGGGCGAGTGGAGCCCGGAGTGCCGCCGTTGCCGCTGGCGCGGCGACAAGCGCGGGGTGGGGGCGAAGTTCATCGGCGTCAACCGCCGCGGGTGGGTCGCCTGGATCACCTCCAACACCGTCGAGCAGTGGGAGCGGGGCAGGTCCTTCGCCTTCCACACCACGACCAACGGGGTGCGCTGGGGGTACCGTCTCGAACGGGACGGCCAGGGAGGCACACTGGTCACCGAGGTGTGGGACGTCTCGGGACAGAGCACCGGGCAGCGCAAGCGGACCGCGTCCTTCGCCAACTCGATGCTCGGCGGCTACGAGAACCACACGGAGGAGCTGCGTGAGGGGATGCGGATGACTCTGGAGCGGGTCAAGGCCGCCGCCGAGCAGCAGGGCCGGCCGCTGAGCAGCGTGCCGGACACCGCGCGCTCCGGTGCGCGCGTCTCGGAGACGGTGGAGGTGGACACGGCGGCATGACGGACGACAATCTGCGCTGCTCGACCGTCGAGGAGTTCGCCGCCTGGATGGAGAGGCATCACGAGGCGGCCGACGAGGTCTGGCTCGCGCTGCCGAAGAAGGGCACTCCGGTCGCCTCCGTCTCCCGGTCCGAGGCCCTGGACGTCGCGCTCTGCTACGGCTGGATCGACGGCAAGGCCTTCTCCGGGAACGTGCCGGACGGCTGGTGGGCGCAGCGCTTCTCGCCCCGTAAGCGCCGCAGCCCCTGGTCGAAGATCAACTGCGCCAAGGTCGAGAAGCTGATCGCCGCCGGCCGGATGCGGCCGGCGGGGTTCGCCCAGATCGAGCTGGCGAAGGCCGACGGCCGCTGGGCCGCCGCGTACGCCCCGCAGAGCACGGCGGAGATGCCGCCCGATCTGCGGGCCGCGCTCGACGCCTCTCCGGGGGCGGCGACCGCCTACGAGGCGCTGAGCAGGAGCGGTCGGTACCAGATCCTGCTCAACGTGGAGAAGGCGGTGAAGGCGGAGACGCGGGCGCGCAGGATCGCGGGGTACGTCGAGCGGCTGGAGGCCGGCGATCCCCCGCACGGGCCCCGGAGGCAGCCGTGATCCCGCCCCGGTCCCCGTCGCCGCTCCTCGCGCCGCCGTCCGCCCTGCCCGTGCAGCGGGCGTCGGAGACGACGTTGTGGCTGGCCGAGGCGGATGTCTGGGCTGACTGGGCGGGGCGGCTCGCTCCTCGGGTGCTGGACGCCGGGGAGAAGCGGCGCGCGGAGTCGCTGCGGCGTGAGGCGGACCGGCGGAGCTATCTCGTGGCCCATGTGGCCTTGCGGGTGCTGCTCGGCGAACGGCTCGGTCTCGCGCCGGAGGCGGTCCGGCTGGGGCGGGCGGTGTGCCCGTGCTGCGGCGGACCGCACGGCCGGCCCGTGGTCGAGGGGGGCGGGGCGCACTTCTCGCTCTCGCACGGCGGGTCGATGGTGCTGCTCGGCCTCGCTCCGGTGCCGCTCGGTGTGGACGTGGAGCGTGTGCCGACGCCGGAGGCGATCGCGGAGACGGCGGCCGTCCTGCATCCGGACGAGCAGGCCGAGTTGGCGGTGCTCGACGAGGAGTCGCGCCCGTCGGCCTTCACCCGGGCGTGGGCGCGCAAGGAGGCGTACCTCAAGGGCATCGGTACGGGGCTCGGCCGCTCCCCCGCGCTGGACTACGTCGGTACGGGTGTCACGCCGGCCGCGGGCCCCGACGGCTGGACCGTACGGGATGTGGCCACCCCGGACGATCATGCCGCGGCGGTCGCTCTCTCGCCGGAGCTCTGACCAGCGCGGATTGCGGAGTCCGGTGACGATTATCCGCCAAATCGCCTCTACCGCACTACGATTCACCTCGCGAACGGGCCCCAAGGGGGGGTTCGTGAGGGGGGACAACAGTGATCAGAGTCATGCTCGCGGACGACATGCTGATGCTCCGGCGGGCCCTGGTCTCGCTGCTGGAGCTGGAGGACGGCATCGAAGTGGTGGGAGAGGCCGACAACGGGGACCGGGTGCTTCCGGTGGCGCTGGAGACCCGGCCCGACGTGGCGGTGCTGGACATCGACATGCCGGGGATCGACGGCATCAGGGCGGCGGAGCTGCTGAGCCGGGAGCTCCCGGAGTGCAGGACGATCATTCTCACCAGTCTCGGCAGGCCGGGGAACCTGCGTCGGGCGCTGGAGGCGAAGGTGTCCGGATTCCTGCTCAAGGACGCCGACCCGACGCGGCTCGCGGCGGCGATCCACCAGGTGGTCGCCGGGGAGCAGGTCGTGGACCCGCAGTTGGCGCTCGCGACGTTGACGGCCGGGGGGAGTCCGTTGAGCGCGCGGGAGAGCGAGGTGCTGCGGCTGGCCGCGCAGGGGCTCGACGCGCCGGAGATCGCGCGGAAGCTGTTCCTGTCCGCGGGGACGGTGCGCAACTATCTGACCACGGTGGTGACCAAGCTCAACGCGCGGAACCGGATGGACGCCGTGCGGATCGCGAGGGACGCCGGCTGGCTGTGAGCGGGGGCGTGTCCCGCGGACCGGTCCGTGATCGTTCGCGGCCCGGTCCGCGGGAGGTGCCTCGGGGCGTGCCCGGCGGGTGAGGGCCGGACAGGGCGCGGCGTCCGTCGCCCGGGGTCCCCCGGGTCTCCGGGGCTCAGGGGGTGTCCGCCACCGCGTGGTCGGGGGATTCCGCGCCGGGTCCAGGTGCCGGGGCGGGGAGTTCCACGGTGAGTTCGAACCAGCCGTCGTCCCGGACCCCGCTGGTGAGCCGCCCGCCGACGGCCTCGGCGCGGATCGTGAGGCTGCGCAGGCCGACGCCTCCGGTGACGCCCTCGCTGTCGGGGCAGTGGGCGGAGTCCCGGTCGCGCAGGCCGTCGTTGGCGATGCGCAGGCGGGCGGTTCCGTCGTCGACCCTCGCCTCGATCACGCAGTTCTGGGCCTTGCTGTGGCGCAGCAGGTTGGTGACGCCTTCGCGCAGTACGGTCGCGAGGACGGTGTCCACGGAGCTTTCCAGGGGCTCGTCGGTGACCCGGATGTCGGTGCGGATGCCGACGGCGCGCAGCAGGGAGGCCGCGGAGCCGACCTCGCGGCTCAGGCTCATCTGGACGTAGCTGCTGGCCACGGAGCGGACGTCGGTGAGCGCCTGGCGCGCGGTCTGGACGATCTCGGTGATCTCCATCTCGGCGCGCTCCGGCGCGACCCGTACGAGCCGGTGGGCGAGTTCGCACTTGAGCGTGATGGTGGAGAGGCTGAAGCCGAGCAGGTCGTGCAGATCGCGGGCGAAGCGGAGTCGTTCCTGTGTCACGGCGAGCCGGATCAGTTCCTCACGGGCCGCCTGCACCTCCCGGATCAGGCCGGAGAGCCGGCTGAGTCCGTGGACGACCAGGCCGGTGAGGACCGTGGCGATGGTGTTGTACGCCAGCTGGCTCACGCCGTAGCCCACGGCGAACTGGACGACGCCGGTCGCGACGATGACGACGGCGAAGACGGTCCAGCTCAGGGCCGCCCTGAGGACGAGCAGCGAGGAAGCGGCGAGGAAGCCGGGCATGCCCAGCCAGGCGGCGCCGAACAGGGTGAACGGGGCGAAGGTGAGCACCGCCTGGAGCGCTAAGGTCCACCGGCGGTGGCGGGCGGCCGCCGGTATCCAGTCCGGGAAGGAGTGGCTGAGCTGGAGGAAGAGGAGCATCAGCATGAGGACCCCGCACAGGGCGAGTTCCGCGCCTCCGAATCCCCCGCCGATCGCGTAGGTCAGCGCGACGGCGAAGAAGCAGAGGATGACGACGACGGTGATGGTGCCGGCGACGCGCGGCGCCAAGTCACCTCCCTCGGTGGCCCGGTGGGTGTGAGCGTCTGAATCTGCGGTGCGGGACCATCGCACAGGGGCTCCCTACTCGACTGCGTTTTCGCACGGGGTGTGCAGCATAGGCCGAGTAGGTTACGGACTGGGAGGTATCTCCGGTCGGGAACCTCTCGCGGTCAAGCCACCTGATCCGTCCGGAACTTGGTGTTCCGCGACATCGGCCGCCGAACGGCTCCCGGTCGGCAGTGCGGCCAGGACGAATTCGCCGACTCCCGACTCGGCGCGCCAGTCGAGCCCGAAGGCCCGCGCCGAGGTCGCGGTGTCGCCGAACGCCAGGGCGCACGGCCCGATCCCCATGGCCGTGGAGACGAGGTACAGCGTCTGCTGCAGCGCCCCCACCTCCTTGAGGAGCATGCTGTACGCGCTGCCGGGGTAGGCGGTGCTCATACGGCGGAAGCGGGCCGTCATGCTGATCAGTACGGGCGGCTCCTCGCTCAGCCCCGCGTGGGCTCCGGCCTCGCCGAGCAGGGCGTCCACCAGGATCGGCTCGGTGCCGAGCGGGAACAGGGTGTGGCCCGCCGGGTCGTAGTGGTAGGCCCCGCGCGGGAGTTCGGTGGAGCCCGCGACGGTGACGTACAGCTCCAGCGGGTAGACGGAGCCGGCGCTCGGGTACGGGCGCCCGTCGGCCGGCCGGGCCCGGGCGGAGCGGTAGAGCAACTCCCCCAGCTGGGACAGGGACAGCGGAAGTCCGCCGTCCGGGCGGACCGAGCGGCGGGCTTCGAGCACGGTGGTCAGACGGGGGTCCCGGGCGAGCACCAGGTCGAGGTCGGGCACCGGGAGCGTCAGGGGCGCGCCGCCGGGGGCCGGGTGTTCCCGCGCGGTCGCGCCGTCCTTGACGTCGAGGCCGAGCGGTTCGTCGTGGAGACCGGGTCTGCTGCGGTTGTGCAGCATCAGCTCGCGCGGCGACCAGTGCTCCAGTGCGGGGTCCCCGTCCTCGGCGAAGGTGACGGTGTGCGCCTCGCCGCCCTGCGCCGCGGTGGCGAGGTCGTCGGCGCTTCCCCGGGGCGTCCCGGGCACGAGCATCCCGGTCGCCTCCAGATAGCCGACGGCGGTGCGCACCACGTCCACCGGGACGTCGAGGAGCCGGGCCGTGTCGCGCACCGACGTGGGGCGTACGTAGCAGCTGACCAGCCACATCGCCTGGGGGGTGTGCAGCAGCACCCGGTGGGCGCTGAGCGGTGATTCGAGGATCATGTCGCGGCTGCCGACGCGCAGGGCGGCGAACCGGGAGAGCCGGTGGACGGCGTCCAGCGGCGGCCTGCCGGGGGCGAAGCGGGCCTCGCGGACGATGGGGACGACCGCCAGCTGCTCGGTGCCGTCGGACAGGGCGAGCGTGCGGATCACCGCGTGCCGCACCGAGTCGAGGGTGGCCCGGAGCGCCGCGCGGCGCGGGTCGCCGGGGTGGGACCCGGTGTCGCTGAAGCCGGGGAGGACGTTGTCCAGGGACACCGGGCCGTACGTCATGCGTTCCAGGGCGCGCGAGATCACCGGGTCGGTGAAGGGCAGCCGGATCTCGTCCCAGCGGGTGCTGACGAGGCCGGTGCCGGGATCGTCCGCCGCAGTCTCCACCGTGGTGTCCTCGCGGAGCGACCACAGTTCGATCAGTCGGGATTCCCGCGGGGCGGGTGGGGCGGATGACTTCATGGCCGGGACCTCACGGATGGCGCGCGACGGGTGTTACAGGAACAGGGGGACCGGGTTGAGGTCCTCGTACCGGGTGGGGGTGGCGAGCCGGCCCAGGCGTACCGGGACGTCGTACAGCCGGCCGGGGGCGAAGCGGGTCCAGAAGGGGCGCAGGCCGGGCACGATCACCCGGACGACCGGGAGCCCGATGTCGGCCCGCGTCTGGTCGAGGACGAGGAGCTCGCTGCCGAGGCCGCGGGCGAGCTCCGCGGCCGCGGCCACGTCCTGCGCCAGGTCGGCGCGCGGTGTGTACGGGAAGTCGGCGGGCGTCCGGTCCGGTCCCGACGGGAGCAGGTAGGGCTGGTTCGCGGTGGTGGCGGATCGCCACCAGTTCAGCGCGGCGGAGTCGTCGCAGGTGTAACCGGTCCCGTCCGCTGTCACGTTGACGACGGGCGGCAGCATCTGGTTGACCTCCGCCACGGCTCTTCGCAGCGCCACGCGCGGGTCGAAGTGGGCGCCGAACCCGAGGGTGATGTCCTCGGCGGGTTTGTCGGTGCGCCGGGAGAGCGCGGCGAAGACGGGGATGCCGAGGTCGCTGGTGAGGTCGAGGACCCAGAGCTCGCGGTCGAGGTCGGTGTGGGCGGCCCGGGTCTGCTCGATCCAGGGGTCCGCGAAGGAGCCGAGGTCCACGCCGGGCTGGTGGGTGCGGTTGTACCACCACAGGGCCACGGCGTCGCGTTCGACGAGTTCCAGGAAGCCCTGGACGATGGCGTCCTCGCGGGAGCTGCCGGCCGCCGTGCCGTTGGAGTGGGCGGAGAAGAAGCCGGTGGGGCAGGGCGCGTCGTAGTAGAGCATCGAGGTCGGCAGCAGCCGGTGGCGGTCCTCGGTGAGGGACCAGACGGGGGTCCAGTCGACCGGGGTGTCCTCGTCGAAGGGGGCGACGATCCGGTGCGCGGGGCCGTGTTCGGCGTTCCAGGCGGCCCGGTCGGTGAACTGGCGGGAGTGGAACAGCTGGACGGCGTCGGGGTGGACGGCGCGGTCGGCGACCTCGCGGTAGGTGGCGCGGAGGGTGGGTTCGTCACCCTGCCGGTAGCCGCTGTGGCGTTCGACGGCCTCGCAGAGGGCGCTGACCCGGGCCTGCAGCGGGGTGGTGCCCTTGCCGGAGCTGTGGCTGCGCAGTCCGGCGCGGACCGCGGCGAGTCCGGTGGGCGAGGTGGCCGGGTTGTGGCCGGAGTGGAAGCAGTTGAGGAATCCGGGGTCGCGCCGGTCCCGGCGCACCTCCTTGACCACGCCGGTCAGGTCGTCCACCAGGTGGCCGTAGGTCTCCAGCATCTCCTCGGGGGTGAGGGACCGCTCGCCCGTGCCGGTGCCGGACTTGGGGCGGCTGACCGGCCGGACCGGTGACCAGATCCGGCGGGCGGTCAGCTCGGGGTCGCCGCAGGAAGGGCACTGGGGGCGGCGGCGGACGGGGTGGTGGCGGCCGGCCAGGGTCAGGGTGTCCATGGTCCACAGGGCGTTCTGACCGGAGTGGCGGTGTCCGGCCATCCACTTGACCGCTTCGAGGCAGGCCAGGTGGAGTCCGACGGCACGGCCCGCGGCGAGACCGGAGGGCGGCACGCTGACGGGGCGTCCGAGGGCCTGGCCGAGATAGGTCTCGGCGGGGCGGTTGCGGCGCAGGGGTTCCGCCAGGCAGTGCCAGCACGGTCCGTCGTCCGGCTGGAAGACCGGCCCGATCCAGGGCTGTTCGCCGGTCAGCCGGACGGGCAGCCAGGGGGTGCCGGTGGCGCGGAAGCCCGCGTCGAGCTCGGCGAGCGCGGGGTCGAGGTAGCTGTCGCAGAGGACGACGGCGAGACCGGGGGGTTCGGTGTCCGTGTCGGTGCGGTGGATGCGCAGGCCGGCCGAGGCGAGTGCGGCGAGCAGTTCCTCGGTGCCGGCGCCGTCCTCCGTGCCGCGGCCGAGTCCGGCGACGGCCGCGCTGCCGGTGCGGCGGGCGGCTTCGCCGCCGTCCACTCCGGCCAGTTCCCAGAACGCCTCGCCGGAGCCGCTGGTGGTCGTGTCCTGTGCCCGGTGGGCGAGCAGTCCGGAGCCGAGGAGGCGGGTGACGACCTGGCGCACCTGGTCGGCGGGGAGGGAGCCGGCGGCGTCGGCGATCAGCCGGTCGAGGGTGCGGGTGCCGTCGAGCAGCGGGGCGAGAGCGGTGACGCAGGATCCTCGCAGCGCGGTCACGCCACGCTCGGATATGAGGAACACGCCTTCCCCGGGGACGACTTCGGCCTTGAGATGAGGCTTGAACCCGAGTCCGGTCGTGGTGCCCTGGCGGTGTGCCACCGTGTTTCCCCCTGTCTGGTGTGCGGCCTGCGGTCGGTTGTGCGCGGCTGAGGTGCGGGCGGTTACTCCGCGACCGAGTCGCCCATCCAGCAGATGCACGTACCGGGCTGGTACTGCTCGGCGGCCATGGCGCCGAAGTCCTCGATGACCAGGTCCTCGGTGACCGGGGTGGCGGTGACGGCGGTGGCGACGGTGAGGTTCATGTCGGCCCTTCCTGGAGTCGGTGACCTGCTGACGGGGAAGAGTCTGCTGGCCGCCGGGAAGGGCCGACAGTGCCTGTGTCACCGGGCCGACATGAAGTTCTCATGGTCATCTCGCGATGGCGTCACACCCCTTCCGCGGGGGTCGCCCCGTCGGCCATCGCGGCGGTGAGGGTGCTGCCGTCGGCGGGGTCGATGAGCAGGAACGAGCCGGTGCGCCGGAAGTCCGCGTAGTCGTCCAGGGCGAGCGGTTCGGCGGTGCGGACGACGATCCGGCCGATGTCGTTGACGCCGAGGGTGTCGGGCCCCGGGCGTTCGGAGAGGTCCTGGAGGTCGAGCCGCGAGGTGATGTCCACGACGACGGCCCGTACGGTGCGGGTGGTGTGCCGCAGCAGGACCTGCCGGCCGGCGTGGAGCGGCTGCTCGCCCAGGTGGCAGACGGTGGCGGTCAGCAGCCGGACGGGACGGGGCGCGGCGGCGGCCGGGGCCAGCAGGTCGCCCCGGGCGATGTCGAGGTCGTCGGTCAGCCGGACCGTCACGGACTGGGGCGCCCAGGCGGTGTCGGTGACCGTGCCGTCCAGGGTGTCGATGGCCGCGACGGTGCTGACCGCGCCGGAGGGCAGGGCGGTGACGCGGTCGCCGACCCGCAGCACGCCGGAGGTGATCTGTCCCGCGTAGCCGCGGTAGTCGCGGTGCGCGGCGGTGTTGGGCCGGATGACGTACTGGACGGGCAGCCGGGCCGCCTCGGTGCGGGGATCGGCGCCCACCGGCACCGACTCCAGGTGTTCGAGCACGGTCGGCCCCGCGTACCAGTCCATGCGCTCCGAGGGGCGTACGACGTTGTCGCCGGCCAGTGCCGAGATCGGGATGGCGGTCACCCGCTCGACGCCGAGGGCGGCGGCGCACTCGGAGAACGCGGCGGCGGTGCGGGCGAACACCTCCTCCGAGCAGTCCACCAGGTCCATCTTGTTGACCACGAGGGTGACGTGGCGGATCCGGAGCAGGGCGGCGACGGCGAGGTGGCGGCGGGTCTGCTCGACGACTCCGTTGCGGGCGTCGACGAGGACGAGGGCGAGGTCGGCGGTGGAGGCGCCGGTGACCATGTTGCGGGTGTACTGCACGTGGCCGGGGGTGTCGGCGAGGATGAACCGGCGGCGGGCGGTGGCGAAGTAGCGGTAGGCCACGTCGATGGTGATGCCCTGCTCGCGCTCGGCGCGCAGGCCGTCGGTGAGCAGTGCCAGGTCGGGTGCCTCCTGGCCGCGCTTGAGGGAGGCGGCCTCGACGGCCTCCAACTGGTCGGCGAGGACCGACTTGGAGTCGTGCAGGAGGCGTCCCACCAGGGTGGACTTGCCGTCGTCGACGGAGCCGGCGGTGGCGAACCGCAGGGTGTCCACGGCGCGCTGCGGGTCGGCGGCGCGCTGGTCGGCGGAGGGCGAACCGGTCGGGTACGGGGCGGTGTTCGGCGCTTCGGTGAGGTTCACGGCTAGAAGTACCCTTCGCGTTTGCGGTCTTCCATGGCGGCTTCCGAGAGCTTGTCGTCGGCGCGGGTCGCGCCGCGTTCGGTGAGCCGGGAGGCGGCGATCTCGGTGATCACGGACTCGACGGTGGCGGCGGTGGACTCCACGGCTCCGGTGCAGGACATGTCACCGACCGTGCGGTAGCGGACGAGCCGGGTCTCCAGGTGCTCGTCGGCGCGCGGGCCGCCCCAGTCGCCGGGGGCCAGCCACATGCCGTCGCGGGCGAAGACCTCGCGGTGGTGGGCGTAGTAGATCTCCGGCAGGGCGATGTTCTCGCGCTGGATGTACTGCCAGACGTCGAGTTCGGTCCAGTTGGAGAGCGGGAAGACCCGGACGTGCTCGCCGGGGGCGTGACGGCCGTTGTACAGCGACCACAGCTCGGGGCGCTGTCGGCGGGGGTCCCAGGCGCCGAACTCGTCGCGGAGCGAGAACACCCGCTCCTTGGCGCGGGCCTTCTCCTCGTCGCGTCGGCCGCCGCCGAACACCGCGTCGTAACGGCCGGTGGCGATGGCGTCGAGCAGCGGGACGGTCTGCAGCGGGTTACGGGTGCCGTCCGGGCGCTCGCGCAGCCGGCCGTCGTCGATGAAGTCCTGCACCCGGGCGACGTGCAGCCGCAGGCCGTGCTCGGCGACGACGCGGTCGCGGTAGGCGAGGACCTCGGGGAAGTTGTGCCCGGTGTCGACGTGCAGCAGGGAGAAGGGCAGCGGCGCCGGCGCGAACGCCTTGAGCGCCAGGTGGAGCATGACGATCGAGTCCTTGCCGCCGGAGAAGAGGATCACCGGCCGCTCGAACTCGCCCGCCACCTCACGGAAGATGTGGACGGCCTCGGACTCGACCGCGTCGAGGTGGGAGAGCCCGAAGGCGTCCCCGGTCCGGACGTCGGGCAGCGACGGGGCGGCGTACGTGGTGACGGTCGTGGCGGTCATGCGGCACTCCTCTCCTTCTCTTCCGCGTCGGCGAGGAGGCCCCGCCGGGTGAGCAGATCGAGCAGCTCCTGGGCGGACTCGGCGACGCTCTGGGTGTGCGAGGCGATCCTCAGGTCGGGTGCGGCCGGCTCCTCGTACGGGTCGTCCACACCGGTCAGGCCGCTGATCTCGCCGGCCGCCTGCCGGGCGTACAGACCCTTGACGTCCCGTCGGGCGCAGACCGACAGCGGGGCGGCGACGTGGACCTCCAGGAAGTCGGTGCCGCTCTCCCGGTGCCAGGAGCGCACCGTGTCGCGGGACTCGGCGTAGGGGGCGATCACGGGGACCAGGACGGTCACGCCGTTGCGGGCGAGCACCTGGGCCATCCGGCCGATGCGCTCCACGTTGTCGATCCGGTCCGCGCGGGAGAAGCCGAGGCCGGCCGAGAAGGTCCGGCGCAGCTCGTCGCCGTCGAGGACCTCGACGCGTCTGCCGCGTGCGCGCAGCACCTCGGCGGTGGCGTAGGCGAGGGTGGTCTTGCCGGCGCTGGGCAGTCCGGTCAGCCAGAGGGTCGAGCCGGGGTAGCAGGTGCAGTGGACGACGGGGGCCGCGCGGTCGTGCCCGGGGGCGGCCATCAGGACGGTCACAGCAAGCTCCATTCTCGGACCGCGGCGGCCAGCAGGCGCTGGGCCCGCCGGAACTCGTCCGCGTGCAGGTGTTCGTCGGGGGTGTGGTCGAGCTTCGCGTCGCCCGGGCCGTAGGCGACCATGGGGACGCCGTGCCAGGTGGTGGCGAGCGTGTTCATGTCGCTGCTGCCCTTCTTCATCAGGTACCGAGGAGTGATCTCCTCCGCCCTGAAGGCCCGCTGGAACGCCTTGACCAGCGGACTGGTCCGCCCGGTGCTCACTCCGGGGGTGGCCCGCAGCACGTCGATCCGGACCGGGGCGGTCGCGAGCGCGCACAGCGCGTCCACGGTCGTCCGCACGTCGAGACCCGGCGGTACGCGGACGTCCACGACGGCCTCGCCGACCTGGGCGTCGCCCTGGTTGAGGGCCCGTACGCCGAGCACGGCGGTGAGCGCGTCCGGGTGCAGTCCGGCCACGGTCCCCGGGACCTTGGCGAGCACCTCGACCATCCGGTCGCCCGCCGTGCGGACGCCCTCGCCGGCCGTGTGCCCGGTGGGTTCCTCGACGCCGTACCGGACCTTGACCAGGCCGTAGTAGCCGAGGGTGAGGGCCTCGGCGCCGCTGGGCTCGCCCACGATCACCGCGTCGGCCGGGTAGGCGTCGCGGACGTGGAAGGCGCCCGCGCCGGTGATCTCCTCCTCGACGGCGCCGACCACGCGCACCTCGACCCCCTCGGGCGGGTCGAAGTCGGCCAGGGTCTGGAGGTACGACACCAGGCTGCCCTTGGCGTCGACGGAGCCGCGCCCGGACAGCACCTCGCCGTCCCAGCGGACGGGCCAGCGGTGCGGGACGGTGTCCAGGTGACCGAGCATCAGCAGCCGCCGGGGGCCCGCTCCCTTGGTGGCGACCAGGTTGTTCGCGGCGTCGACCTCGGCCTTGATGCCGCGCTCCGCGCACCACTCGGCGAGGAACTCGGCGATCTCCCGCTCGTCGCGCGAGACGGAGGACAGCTCCACCGTCCGGGCGAGCAGATCGAGGTCGGGGGCCGGGGCGGGGGCCCGCCAGAACCAGGTGGCACCGGCCGCGGAGAGGGTGTGCGGCCCGGTGATGGCGGTGTCGGAGGTGCCCTTGAGGGCGATCTCGGCGGCCCTGACCTTCTGCCGCATCCGGCCCTTCGCGTAGCGCCGGCCCTCGCCCTCGGTGAGGTGGCGCAGGCTGCTGGTGGGGTCGGCCGGGTCGGTGAGGAGACCGGCGGTGCCGGTGACCAGCCGCAGATGGTCGGCGTCCAGGGCGAGCGCGGCCTCGGCGGCGAGCACGTCGGCGTCCACGTTGAGCGCCGTACCGCCGTCGGCGTCGGCGACCGGCGGGGAGAGGCAGACCACGTCGAAGGTGGCGAGCAGGCCGTTCAGCCTGGGGACGTCCACGGAGCTGACGGTGCCCGCGCGGTGGTCGCGGATCACCCGGGTCCTGCCGTCCTCCTGTACGCGCAGCGGGCCGTTGGCGGTGGCCTTGACGAGGGCCCCGGTGCGGGCGACCGCCGCGAAGACGGAGAGTCCGCGCCGGGTCAGCTCCTCCTCCACCAGCGGCAGGGTGACCTCCTCGTACGCGGCGACGATGTGCCGCATCTCCTCCGGCGGGCAGTAGCGGATCTCGTCGCCGGTGCGGGAGAGCAGGGTGCGGATCTCGCGGCCGGTGCGCCGGTAGTGCTCCCGGATGCCGGCCGCTCCCCCGGCGATGACGAGCAGGCGCGCGCCGCGCCGGTTGAGTTCGAGCAGTTCGTCGAAGACCTGTGTGTGGAGCAGCGTGGCACTGCCCAGCTTGACCACGTAGAGCGCGGCCTCGCGTGAGCTGGCGACTTCCCCGAGGGCTGGCATGTACGGAACTCCTTCGGCTGTTGGGAGGGCGGACGGTCCTGGGGTGGGCGAGCGGGCCGCCCGGGTCGCGGAGGGCGAGCCGGGCCGCCCCGGTCGCGAGGGGGCGGGCGGGGCGGGTGTCAGCCGATGCCGCGGGTGTTGCCTCCGTCCGCGAGCAGCACGGCTCCGGTGACGAACGCGGCCTGTTCGCTGGCGAGGAAGGCGACCAGGGCGCCCAGGTCCTCGGCCCGTCCGATGCGGCCCAGCGGGATTCCGGCGGCGACCTCGGCGAGCCTCTCCTCCACCTCGTCGCCGTACTGGACGTCGAGGATCGGGGTGCGGTGGAAGCCGGGTGCCAGCACGTTCACGGTCACCCCGGCCGGGCCGAAGGCGTGGACGAGGCCCTTGGCGAACCCGAGGACGCCGAGCCGGGCCACCGAGGACAGTCCGCTGCCCGGATGGGGCTGGCGCACCGACTCGGAGGTGATCATGACGATCCGGCCCCAGCCGGCGTGCCGCAGGTACGGCGCGGCGGCGAGCGAGATCGACACGTGGGGCAGCAGGTTGGCGTCGACCGCCTGGCGGTACTCGGCGACCTCGAACTCCTCCACGGGGCCGAAGGGCACCCCTCCGGAGTTGGTGACGACCACGTGCAGGGCGCCGAACTCCGTCGCGGTGCGCCGCACCCAGCCGGCGGCGGCGTCCTCGTCGCTCAGGTCCACGACCGTGCTCAGCACCCGGCCGGTACCGCAGGCGTCCACCTCCTTGTGGGCGCGGGCCAGCCGCTCGGGGTCGCGGCCGCAGATCGACACGTCGGCGCCCTCGGTGGCCAGGACCTTGGCCACCGCGAGGCCGATCCCGCTGCTGGACGCGGCGACCAGGGCGGAGCGTCCGGAGAGGCCCAGGTTCACGAGCCCTCACCTCGCGAGGGCGGACCCGAGGTCCGCGACGCCGGCCGGCCCGCGGGTCCGGAGCTCCGGCCGGAGCCCTGGGGGGCGCCGGTGGTGGTCCGGGAGGGACGGACGGGGGCGAGCGGGTAGCCGTAGCGGGTCAGCAGGGGTGCCGCCGCCGCCGTGGCCGCCGCGATGTCGGTGCCGGGCAGTGCGGTGCGCCAGCGCTCGTCGGGGCGGATCTGGGTGACGCCGCGGCGCAGCCGGTCCGGGTTGCCGGTGACGGTGTGGTTGGCGCCGAGCGGGATCCGGCCGGATCCGTCCACAGGGGACTCGTCGTCGAGCCCCGCGAACCGCAGGACCCGGGTCGTCACCTCGCGGGGGTCGCGGGCCAGGTCCTCGTGGCGGATGCGCAGGTAGCGCTCGCCCGCGGTCCGGCCGACCAGTTCGGAGGCGAGGTTGAAGGCGGTCCAGTAACCGCTGCTGCGGGCCGGGGACATGGGGTCGATGTAGTCCTTGGCGCTGCGGTAGGACAGTGCGGTGGCCCGCGGGTCCCGCACGATGTGCAGCACCCGTACGTCCAGGTCGGTGCGGCCCAGCAGGGCGGCCGCCTCCGCCGGGTACTTGGAGCCGTCCACGATGAGGCGGTCGCCGCCGAGGGCGGCCACCTGCCGGTAGACGGAGGCCGAGTGGTCGAGGAGCTCCGTCACGCCGGGGGCGGTCGGGCGCTCGCCGCGGACCTCGGCGAGCCGGGCGGGCGTGTGCCGGGTGCGCAGCAGCGCCTGCTGGAGGGTGGCCATCCGGTGCGCGGTGTGATCGGCGGACCCCTCGGGCAGGGCCGCGAGGACGCCGGCCCACAGCGGGCACTCGCGCAGCGGACTGCCGCAGCCGCAGCTGGAGTTGGTGCCGGCGTCGAGGACGCCGTTGCGCCAGAGGTAGTAGAGCTCTCCGACGTGCCGGACGCCGGGGATCTCGTTGAGGACATTGCCGAGCAGGGTGCTGCCGCTGCGCATCCATCCGGTGATGTAGAGGACGCGCGGGGAGGGGCCTGTCATGGTGGTGGGGGTCCCTTCGTGGTGCCACCGACACGGTCGGACGCGGTCCGGGCGCGGGCCTGGGCCGGCCGGGCGCGGCCTCGACGGGCCGGGCACGGGCCTGAGGTGGCCGCCGGACGCGGGCCCGGTGTTCACGGGCTCGGGCGCGACGTGGCCGGTCCGTCCCGGGCGCGGTCGTCGCGGGTCGGTCGCGGGGTCGGTCCGCGTCAGTCGCGGGTCAGCAGCAGGAAGTGCTGCGGCAGGTGGACGGCGAGACCGATACGGCTGGTCGCCTCGACGGCGTCGGAGCCGTCCGGGCCCGCGCCGCGGCGCAGCGCCAGCGAGGCGACCCCCGGGACGAGCAGGGTGACGGCCGCGCGGAAGTCACCGAGGAGGATCTGGCCGCGCGGGATCATGCGGGTGCGCGAGACGGTGATGCCGGCCGCGCCCAGCTGGCCGAGGACTCCGGCCCGGACCAGCTCCCAGTACGTGAAGGGGTGGACGACGATCCCGTCGCAGGAGCCGCCCGTCTCCTCGACCTCGGCGGCGGCCTCGGTGATCGCGGCGTACACGTCGTCGCCGAGGGTGCCGCGGCGGATCTCCGGAAGGTTCAGCAGGCCGCTGATCGCCTTGTCGGCGCTGCCGTGCAGCAGCGTCTCGTTCTCCACGACGGAGAGCCGGACCAGCACGCGGTAGTCGACGAAGGAGGCGAGCAGCGCCGGCTGGTCGAGCAGCCCGGCGGGCAGCGGGACACGCACCGTCAGATCGGTGAGCTCGGCCTGCTCCAGGCGCGGGGCGAAGGCGCCCTCGGGGGTGGCCTGGTACGAGGTGCCGGCGGCGGCCAGCCGGGCGGCCGGCGGCTCGTGGACGAACGTGACCGGCGCGTCGGCGACCGACGCCGTCTTCAGCAGGTGCCGCACGGCGTACCGCGGGCGGGTCGCGAACAGCGGGAAGACGGCCGGGAGATGGGCGCGGAAGGGCACCTCGTGGTCCTGGTCCCGGCCGGCCGCGCGGACCGACCAGGCGAACTCCTCGCCCGGGCTGCGGGTGGCGAGGGCCGGGTCGGCGAGCTGTATCTGGACTCCCTGCTGCACTGCGGAATCAGCGGTGGCTGCCAGCATGACGTCTCCTCGGGTGTTCGGTGAAATGTTCGGTCGGCCATTCACATTAGGCAACCGAGCGCATTTCGAGGGAGAAAGTCGATGGCTGGTGTTTATGGCTCGAATAAGAGGCGTTGATTCCCGCCCCGGACCCCTGTTCTTGAGCGTTGCACACCCGTCACATGAAGATGTCACATCCAGCCCGTGACCGCATCCATGGCGCCGTCGAAACGGCCGACCCTAGGCTGAGCCGCAGACTTCACGGAACGTCCTTCGACGATGTGGGTGGGAGAATGCATCACGACTTGCAGATAAACAGGCTGAGGACTCTGGTGGCCGTCGTCGAGCTCGGCGGGTTCCGGAGGGCGGCGGAGTCACTGCACATCACCCAGCCCGCCGTCAGCCAGCAGATACGCCAGCTCAGCGGTCTCATCCGGAGCCCGGTGTTCGCCTCCACGGGACGCAATCTGCGGCTCAGCCCGCGGGGCGAGGAGCTCCTGAGATACGCCCGCAGGATGGTGGCGCTCAACGACGAGGCGGTCGACCGCTTCGTCCCGCGGGCCGGCCAGCTCATGCTCTCGATCGGGGTCTCGAACCAGCTCGCGGAGGTTCTGCCCGAGTTCCTGCGCCTGCTGAACCGGGGGATGCCCCAGGCCCAGCTGAGCGTGCGGACCGGGGCGAGCGAGGAGCTGGCGGCCCAGCTCGCCGGCGGCCAGTTGGACGCGGCGCTGCTGCTGCAGGCCGATCCGCCCGCCGCCGGCGCGGACTGCCGGGAGCTGGGCCGGATGCGCATGGCCTGGTTCGGACGGCCCGCCCACGGGGAGCGGGGCGCGCTGCCCCTGGCGCTCTTCCCCGAGCCGTGCACCCTGCGGGGCCGGGTCCGCGAGGTCCTCGACGCGTCGGACATCGAGTGGCGCGTGGCCTACGAGAGCAGCGAGCTGATCGGCCTGAGGTCGGCCGCCAAGGCGGGTCTCGGGATGACCTGCCTGGTCGCCAACGGGGACGAACTGTGGGGCCTGACCCCGTCCGTGCGCCCCGGGCTTCCGGAGCCGCCCGGGCCGCTGCCGGTGACGCTGGCACTGGCTCCGGGAGGCGTGCCCGAGGGCTTCACCGCCATCGCGGACAAGGCGTTCCGCCAGGCGCTCAGGGGCTATCCGCTCCTCCCGGAGGCGGACGCGGAGACCCGCGCCGGCTCACCCGCCGATCCGGCGTCCGCGCCGGCCGCCGGCACGGCCCAGGACCCGGACCCGTCCGGCTCCGCCGGGACGCCCGTGCTCGCGACCGCCGCGGCCTGACGGCCTCTTCCCTTCCATAAGCATTCGCCCTCGTTCCGATCAGATCATTCGTCGGAGCACCACGGAATAGGGCGTCGCGACGGCACTACAGTAATTTCCGGTTCGCCAACTCACGGAAGAATTGAGGAAATCGCCATGCAGGAAACCCTTGTCGCCCCCGAATGCCCCGAGTGCGACGCAGAGGTGTCGCTGGGAACCGATGCCCGGGTGAGCGAAATAGTCGAGTGCCCGGAATGCCGGCTGGAGCTGGAGATCGAATCCGTCGAGCCGCCGCGACTTCTGCTCGCCCCGGAGGTCGAGGAGGACTGGGGCGAGTAACGGGCCCGGCCATCCCGACGAGAAGACGAGAAGGAGATTTCCCTGATGAGCTCTGCGGCAGCGCGACTCGGTGTCCTCGCCTCCCGGGTCCGGTTCGAGGAGAAGAACATCCTGACCGCGCTGGAGAGGCGCGGCGTCGCCTGTGAACAGATCGACCCCCGCGCTCTGTCGGTCCGGGCCGGAACGCCCTGGAACGGCCCGCAGATCGTGCTCAACCGCGAAGTGGGTCACTACCGTGCCCTGTACGCGGCTTCCGCTCTGGAGTCGGCGGGCGTGACGGTGCTCAACAGCGCCGCCGCCACGGCGGTCTGCGGGGACAAGTGGCAGACCTCGGCGGCTCTGGTCGCCCGGGGCCTGCCGACCCCGGAGACCACGCTCGCCCTCACTCCGGACGCGGCCCTGAAGGCCCTGGAGGAGCTGGGCTACCCCGCGGTGATCAAGCCCCTGGTCGGTTCCTGGGGACGGCTCGTCACCCGGGTCACCGACCGGGCGATGGCCGAGGCGGTGCTGGAGCACCTCGCGGCCCTGCCCTCCCCGCAGTCGCACATCGTCTACGTCCAGCGTGAGGTCGCCAAGGCGGAC
Source organism: Streptomyces sp. NPDC047971 (assembly GCF_040653355.1). NCBI lineage: Bacteria > Bacillati > Actinomycetota > Actinomycetes > Kitasatosporales > Streptomycetaceae > Streptomyces > Streptomyces sp. NPDC047971. The sequence goes on from NZ_JBEZNW010000006.1 coordinate 169,171, forward strand.
CGGGACATCCGGGTCCTGGTCGTCGGCGGCCGGGCGGTCGGAGCCACCTACCGCCGCAGCGAGGACTGGCGCACCAACGTGGCGCGCGGCGCGGTCAGCGAGCGCTGCCCGCTCGAAGCGGACCTCACCGAGCTCGCGGTCGCGGCGGCGGACACCGTCGGCGCCTGCGTGGCGGGAGTGGACCTCCTGGAGGAGCCGGGCGGCCGGCTCACCGTCCTGGAGGTCAACGACCGGGTCGAGTTCCGCGGCCTGCAGTCGACGTACGGAACCGACCTCGATGTGGCGGACGCCATCGCCGCCCTCCTGACAGCAAAGGCAGAGTCATGATCCGCGCGGCAGTGCTGGGAGCGGCCGGCTACATCGGCGGGGAGCTGCTGCGGCTGCTCGTCAACCATCCCCAGGTCGACCTGGCGGCCGCCACCTCGCGCACCCTCCAGGGGCGTCAGATCGACGGCGTCCACCCCAATCTGCGCGGCCGCACCCGGCTGACGTTCTCCTCCGAGGAGCAACTCCCCCGCGTCGACGTGCTGTTCCTGGCGACCCCGCACCGCGAGACGATGCAGCGGATGCCGGAGTTCCTCACCAGGGCGAACGTCGTCATCGACCTCTCCGGCGACTTCCGGCTCGCCGACCCCGAGGTGTACGAGGACTACTACGGCACCCCGCACGAGGCGCCCGAGCTCATCGGCACCTTCGTCCAGGGGCTCCCGGAGCTGCAGCGCGACCGGCTGCGCACCGCGGACCGGATCTCCGTACCGGGCTGCATGGCAGCGGCCGGCATCCTCTCCCTCGTCCCGCTGGCCGAGGCCGGGCTCATCACCGGCGACGTCACGGTCGACGCCAGGACGGGCTCCAGCGGTTCGGGCGCCAAGGCGGGCGCGGAGAACCTGCACGCCGAACGCAGCGGTGCCCTGCGGGTGTTCGCCCCCACGCGGCACCGGCACGAGGCGGAGATCGCCCAGGCCACCGGGCACACCGTCCGGATGTCCGCGACGGGCGTCGAAGCGGTGCGCGGTGTCCAGCTGCTGAGCCGGGCGACCCTCGCCGACGGTGTCGACGAGCGCGCCATCCGGTCCGCGTACCGGCGCCGCTACGCCGACGAGCCGTTCATGCGGATCGTCGCCGCCCGGCGCGGGATGCACCGCTTCCCCGACGCCAAGATCCTCTCCGGTTCCAACTTCTGCGACGTCGGGTTCGCCCTGGACCGGGGCGCGGCGACCGTCACCGTGATCGCGGCCCTGGACAACCTCGTCAAGGGCGGCGCCGGCAACGCGGTGCAGTGCATGAACGTGCGCTTCGGGGAGCCCGAGACGCGCGGTCTCGAATTCACCGGCCTGCACCCCAACTGACCGCCTCCGGCGCGCCCCCGGCCGCCGCACCCCGAGCAGCCCCGCCCCACCCACCAGCCGCCTCACGTACCAGCCGAAAGGACCCAGGCATGAGCAGCCCGCCTCTGCTGCGGGGCGCCCCCGCCCGCACCGATCTCACCGGCACCGGCCTCGACGAGCGCCGCCCGGACGCACCCGGCCCCGACGCGGCTGAGCTCGCCGGCATCACCGGCCGGATCAGGGAGCAGATCGTCGCCATGTGCGCCGGCCCCGAGGGCGGCCACCTGGGCGGGTCGATGTCCCTCGTCGAGATCCTGTCCGTCCTGTACTTCCGGGTGATGCGGCACGACCCCCACTTCCCCGGCCTGCCCGAGCGCGACGTCCTGCTGCTGAGCAAGGGACACGGCGGCATCGCCCTGTTCGCGACGCTCTGCGAGGCCGGCTACTTCCCGGCCGAGGACCTCGACCAGTACGCCAGGCCGGGCAGCCATCTGATGGCCCATCCGCACCCCGAGATCGCCGGCGTGGAGATCGCGTCCGGCTCGCTCGGCCACGGCCTCGCCCTCGGTGTCGGCTACGCGCTGGCCAACCGCCTCGACGGCTCGGACCGCCGCTGCTTCGTGGTGATGGGCGACGGCGAGCTCCAGGAGGGCTCGGTCTGGGAGGCCGCCTCGGTCGCCTCCGCGCACCGGCTGAACAGCCTGACCGCCGTCGTCGACCGCAACGGCCTCCAGATCACCGGCGGCACCGAGTCCGTCAACTCCCTGGAGCCGTTGGCCGATCGCTGGCGCTCCTTCGGCTGGCGCGTGGTGGAGGCCGACGGCCACGACACCGAGGCGCTGACGACGGCGCTGACCCTGCCGGCGGACCTGGACAGGCCCACCGTGATCATCGCCCACACCGTCAAGGGCAAGGGCGTGCCGTTCATCGAGGGCCAGGCCAAGAGCCACTACGCCCGGCTGAGCGGACGGCAGCACCAGCGGGCGCTCAACGCGGTCCGCGCCTCCTCCGGCACCCCGGCGGGCGGTGACCGTCGATGACCACGGCTCCCGCCCCCGCCCCGCCCCGCGCCGCCCGCGAGGTCTACCGCGACACGGTGGCCGAGCTGCTCCCCGGTGAGCCTCGGCTCGTCGTCCTGGACAGCGACACCGGACTGTTCGGCGGGGTGGACTTCGGCTCCGCCGCCGACCGCTACCTCAACCTCGGCATCGCCGAGCACACCCTGATGGGCACGGCCGCCGGCCTCGCCCGGGAGGGCCGTATCCCGCTGGTGAACACCATGGCGGCGTTCGCCTCCTCCCGCGCGGTCGAGGCCGTGAAGATCGACATCGCGATGGGCAACCTGCCGGTGCTGATCGCGGCCACCCACTCCGGTGTGTCGGCCGGCCACCTCGGGCCGACCCACCACGCCCTGGAAGACCTCGCGGTGATGCGGGCGCTGCCCCATATGACCGTGGTGGTCCCGGGCGACGCGGCCGGCACCGAGGAGCTACTGCGCCAGGCGCTCACGCTGGGCGGCCCGGTCTACTTCCGGCTCGGCCGGGGCGCCACCCCCGATCTGCCCGCCGGACCGCCGGTACGGCTCGGCAAGGCCCAGCAGCTGCGGCACGGTACGGACATCACCCTGGCGGCCTGCGGACCGTACCCCACGCTCGCCGCCCTGGAGGCGGCCGACCTGCTGGAGTCCGAGGGCATCACCGCGAACGTGCTGCACCTGCACACCGTCAAGCCGCTGGACACCCCGGCTCTGCTGAGCTCGCTCGGTGTGCGCGACACGGTGATCACCGTGGAGGAGCACTGGAGCTCCGGCGGCTTCGGCTCGGCCGTCGCCGAGGCGCTCAGCGCCGTGCGTCCGGTGCGGGTGCACCGGATGGCGCTGCCGGACGAGTTCGTGCCGGTCGCCGGAAGCCAGCGCTATCTGCTCGAACGGGGCGGGGTCAGCGCGGAGGCGATCGCCGAGCGCGCCCGTACCTCTCTCGATTCCCGCCGTGGAGGCATCCGGTGACCGCCGCCGACACCTACCGCGCCGCCGGCTGGTGGCGGGACGAGACCGTCCTGCACGATCTGCGCCGCTGGGCCCGCGAGCGGCCGGACAAGCCGGCCCTGGTCTGTTACCGGGGGGCGGAGCAGGAGACCCTGACCTACGCCGAGCTGGCCCGCAGGGTCGACCGGCTCGCCGTCGGCCTGCTCAGGCTCGGGGTGCGCCGCGGCGACGTGGTCACCCTGCAGATCCCCAACTCCTGGGAGCTGGTGGCGCTCTGCCTGGCCGCCGCCCGGGTCGGCGCGATCGCGGGCCCGGTGGTTCCGGTGATGCGCCGGCGCGAGGTGGAGTTCATGACCCGGCTCACCGCGAGCCCGGTGTACATCGCCGCCGCCGAGGTGCGCGGCTTCTCCTACGGGGAGATGGCCGCCGAGATCGCCGAGGCCGTGCCGACCCTGCGCCACCGGGTGCTGCTCGGCGCCGGGGACGGTGACATCGAGGCCGGCGCCCTGGACTTCGTACGCGATCTGTACGGTCCGGAGCCGGATCCGGAGCTGCTGGCCTCCCTCGACTCGATCGAGGCCGGGCCGGACGACGCCGCCCAGATCATGTTCACCTCCGGGACGACCGGCGAGCCCAAGGGCGTGCTGCACAGCCACAACACCCTGTACTCGATGAACAAGGCGCAGGCCGACGTCCTCGGCCTGACCGGCTCCGAGGTCACCGCGATGGGGTCGCCGACCACCCATCAGGCCGGGTTCACCTGGAACTTCGTGATGCCGCTGCTGCTCGGCGCGACCGCCGTCCAGGTGGACCGCTGGGATCCGGCGCAGATGCTGCGGACGCTCCAGGAGCAGCGGGTGACCTTCTTCATGGGAGCCCCGACCTTCCTCTCCGACCTGATCCACGCCCAGCGCGAGACGCCCCACGACCTGTCGGCGCTGCGGAGCTTCGCCACCGGCAGCGCGCCGATAGCGCCACTGCTCGTGGAGGACGCGGACGAGGTGCTCGGCTGCCGGGTGTACGCGCTGTGGGGCATGACGGAGAACGGCTGTGTCACCGTCACCCGCCCCGAGCAGCCGCCGCTGCGCGCCGCCGAGAGCGACGGCACCACCGTGCCCGGCATGGAGGTGCGGATCGTCGGCAAGGACGGCGGACCGGTGGCACCGGGCACCCCCGGACACCTCCAGGTGCGCGGGTCCGCCCAGTGCCTGGGCTACTTCCGGCGCCAGGACGTGTACGACGCCTCGGTGACCGCCGACGGCTGGTTCGACACCGGCGATCTCGCCCGGGCCGACGGCCACGGCGGGATACGGATCACGGGCCGCGTCAAGGACGTGATCATGCGGGGCGCCGAGAACATCCCCGTGGTGGAGGTCGAGGCGGCCCTGCTGCGCCATCCCGTGGTCAGGGACGTCGCCGTCGTCGGCTACCCGGACCAGCGGCTCGGCGAGCGCGCCTGCGCCTTCCTCGTCACGACCGGCGCCACAGCCCCCGACCTGGAGGGCGTGCGCAGCCACCTCGCCGGGCTCGGCATGGCGCGCACGTACTGGCCCGAGCGGCTGGAGCTCGTGCCGGCGCTGCCGAGGACACCCTCCGGAAAGATCCAGAAATTCGCTCTGCGGGACCGGCTCCGGGCCCAGGAAGGACGCACGGCCTCATGAACGACGCCTTCACCGCGGCCCAGGACGAACTGGGCAAGCGCATAGAGGAGTTCGCCGCCGAGAAGATCGCCCCGTACCGGCAGGAGAACGACCGCCGCGGCGCGTACCGCCCGGGTCTGATCGAGGACATGGCCGCTGCCGGTCTGTTCGCGCTGCGGGTGCCCGAGGAGTACGGCGGGCAGGGGCTCGACGCGGTCAGCGCGGGCATCGCCCTGGAGAAGCTGGCGGCGGCCGATCTGTCCGTGTGCTTCCCCGTGCTCAACGCCGCGCTCATCGGCGGGGTGCTCGCCGCCAACGGCACACCGGAGCAGCTGGAGGGCTGGCTGCCGCCGATCGCCCGCGGCGAGGCGGTGGTGGCGCTCGCCCTGACCGAGGCGGGCCACGGGACGGACGCGGCGGGCATCGAGATGCGCGCCGAGCCCGACGGCGACGGCTGGCTGCTCTCCGGCGAGAAGACCTCGATCATGGTCACCGCCTACGCCACCCACGCGCTGGTCTTCGCCCGGACGGGCGGTGAGGGAGCGCACGGCATCAGCGCCTTCTACACCCGGCTCGACGGCGACCGGGTCCGCAAGGAGCCGCTGACCGACCTCGGCTGCCGCTCCGGCGGACGCGGCCGGATCGTCTTCGACGGTCTGCGGGTCGGGCCCGAGGACCTGGTCGGGACCCCCGGCGGGGGCTTCGGCGCGGTGATGCGCGGCTTCGGGGTCTCCCGGGCGTACATCGCTCTGATGGCGATCGCCGTCGGGGACGCCGCCCTCGCGGAGGCGTACGCGCACGCGACCGGGCGCACCGCCTTCGGGCAGCCGATCAGCCGCTTCCAGTCGGTGGTGTTCCCGCTCGTCGAGCACACCACGCTGCTGCACGCGGCCCGGCTGGTCTCCTTCGAGGCGCTGGGGAAGGCGGACCGCGGCGAGGATCCCCGCATCCCCTCGAACATGGCCAAGTGGTGGGCGCCGAAGGCGGCCGTGGAGGCGGTGCACCAGGCGCTGCTGACCATGGGTCACCAGGGGTGGAGCGAGGACGGACCGGTCGCGCAGCGGCTGCGGGACGTCATCGGACTCCAGCTCGCGGACGGCACGGCCGCGGCCACGAAGCTGACCGTGGCCCGGATGCTGCTCGGCAAGGAGTACGCGCCGTGACCGCCCCCGTGGCCGAGAGCCCGGCAGGCGCGTTACGGCCGGCGGACGCCGTGCGGTCCGTGGCCGCGCTGCTGTCAGCGGGCGCCGGCCGGGGCGCGCAGCCCCTGACGGTAGGTCTGCATCTTGGAGCGCGTGCCGCAGACGGCCATGGAGCACCAGCGGCCGCTGCGGTTGCGGGCCCGGTCGTAGAAGGCCCACTCGCAGCGGTGTTCGTGGCAGGCCTTCAGCCGCTGCCAGGAGCCGTCGCCGGCGGCCTCGACGACGATCGCCAGGATCCGGCCGATCATGCCCCGGGTGCCGGTGGTGCCGGGGCGCAGGCCGGGGACGCCGTCGGCGTCGAAGGCCAGGACCAACGGGCAGTCGGCGGCGACGCGTTCGACGACGGCGCGGGCCGCCGGGTCGGCGTCGGCTCCGTTGTTCTCCCGCATGAGGGCGCGCAGCGCCTCCCGGACCTCGACCGCCTCGGCGCGGTCGAGCTCGGAGGGGGCGAGGGCTCCCGCGGGGAAGCCCTGCCGCTCCATCCACCGCGTCAGCCCCGCGACGGACGTGAACGCGTCCGGCCCGAACTCGACATTGACGCTGTTGACGAAGGACTGGACCAGAGCGAGCCGGCCGGGGGCCACCTCACGGTCGCCCGGTTGCCGCACGCGCTTGGGTTCCGTCATCCCGCAGACCCTACCGGCCACATCGTTTCGCCGGTATCCCCCGCTCCCTCCTCACTCCCCGTGAAAGGAACATCATGACCAGCTCCACCAGCACGGCCGGGTCGACCCGGCCGCCGCTCGGGCTGCTGTGCGCCGCACAGTTCATGCTCGTCCTCGACTTCGCCATCGTGAACGTGGCCCTGGGCGCCATGCAGCGCGACCTCGGGTTCACCGCCAGCGGGCTGCAGTGGGTCGTCGGCGCGTACGCGCTCTTCTACGGCGGCTTCCTGCTGCTCGGCGGCCGTGCCGGTGACGTCTTCGGCCGCAAGCACATGTTCGTGACCGGTCTGGCGGTCTTCACGATCGCCTCGCTCGTCGGCGGCATCGCCAACGAGCCGTGGATCCTCGTGCTCGCCCGCGCGGTCCAGGGCCTGTCGGCCGCGGCCGTCTCCCCCGCGGTCCTCGCGATGATCGCCGGCGGCTTCCCCGAGGGCCCCGAGCGCGTGAAGGCGATGGGCGTCTTCGGCGCGGTCTCCTCCGCCGGCTTCACCGGCGGTGTCGTCGCGGGCGGTCTGCTCACCGAGTTCCTCACCTGGCGCGCCGTGATGCTCGTCAACGTCCCCGTCGGCATCCTGCTCGTCGCCCTCGCCGGCCGCCGGCTCGTCGCCGACAAGGCCACCGGCTCCGCCAAGCTCGACCTGCCCGGCGCGATCCTGGTCACCTCGGCGATGTGCGCCCTCACCTACGGTCTGACCGAGGCGTCCGACGAGGGCTGGGGCGCCACGAGCGTCCTCGTCTCGCTCGGTGGCGGCGCCGCCCTGCTGATCGCCTTCCTGATCGTCCAGACCCGGGTCTCCGGGCCGCTCGTGCCGCTGTCGATCTTCCGCAACCGCGCGCTGTCGGCGGGCAACGGGATCGCGTTCCTGTCCGGTGGCGTGATGTCGGTGTCGACCTTCTTCATCACGATGTACATGCAGCAGGTGCTCGACTACTCCGCTCTGCGGGCGAGCATGGGCTTCTTCCCGCAGGCGTTCGTGGTCTTCCTGGCGAGCCTCCCGGTCGTCAAGCTCACCCACAAGCTGGGTGCGCGCAACGTGCTGATCGCCGGTGGTGTGCTGCTGGCCGCGGGTGCGGCGCTGCTGGCGCAGGTCACCGCGGACAGCTCGTACTGGCTGGGCGTGCTGCCCGGCGGCGTGCTGATCGGCCTCGGTGTGACGGTGATGATGATCTCCACCGCCATCGCGGGCACCAGCGGTGTCAGCGGCCCTCAGATGGGTCTGGCCTCCGGCCTGTTCAACTCCAGCCGTCAGCTGGGTGTCGGCATCGGCCTCGCGGTCGGCGTCGCCCTCGCCGGCGTGGTGCACGGCGCCAAGGTCGCGACCATCCCGGTCAGCGGCTTCCAGTCCGCCTTCTGGTTCACGACCGGCCTCTCCGTCGCCATCGTCGTGGTCTCGGTCCTCGGTCTGCGGCGTACCGCGGTCGCCTCGGCGCACGCCGCCCCCGCCGCCCCCTCCGGCGGCGAGAAGAAGGCCACGGTCGGAGCCCCGGCCACGGCGAAGTAGGTCCCAGCAGTCGATTCCGGCGGCCGGCCCCGTGCTGACGGGGCCGGCCGCCGCATCGTAGGAGGAGCAGACGATGACTCACATACTCGTCGCGGGCGGCGGCATCGGCGGACTCGCCGCCGCGCTGGCCCAGGCCCGGGCCGGACACCGGGCGACGGTCCTGGAGGGCCGGCCGGAGTTCTCGGAGATCGGTGCGGGAATCCAGCTGGCGCCCAACGCCTTCCACGCGCTCGGCGTCCTCGGGGTGCGCGACCGGGTGGCCGAGCGGGCGGACTTCATCGACGAACTGCGGTTCCTGGACGGCACGTCGGGGCAGCGGGTCGCCGCCCTGGAGCTGACCGGCACCTACCGGACCCGCTTCGGCGGCCCGTACGCCGTGGTCCACCGGGGCGATCTGCACCGGGCGCTGCTCGACGGCTGCCGCGAGGCCGGCGTGGAGCTGCTCGCCGGTCACCGGGTGGCCGGATACCGGCAGACCGGTGACCGGGTGACGGCGCTGACCTCGGCCGGGGAGCGGTTCTCCGCGGACGTGCTGCTCGGCGCCGACGGGCTGCGTTCCGCGGTGCGGGCCCAGCTCGTCGGCGACGGCGGCCCGCGGATCTCGGGACACACCATCTACCGTTCCGTGATCCCGATGGCGGAGGTGCCCGAGGAGCTGCGGTCGAAGGCCGTCACCCTGTGGGCGGGCCCGGGATGGCACTTCGTGCACTATCCGATCGGGGGCGGCGCGTTCCTCAACCTCGCGGCCACCCGGGACGACGGCGCCCGCGAGGAGATCACCGGGGCTCCCGCCGGCCGGTCCCACGTCCTCGGCGAGTTCCCCGGGCTCTGCGAGGAGGCGCGGCGGCTGCTCGAACTCGGCAGGGACTGGAAGATCTGGGTGCTCTGCGACCGCGATCCGGTCGACGGGTGGGTGGACGGCCGGGTGGCCCTGCTCGGGGACGCGGCGCATCCGATGCTCCAGTACGCGGCCCAGGGCGCCTGCATGGCCCTGGAGGACGCGGTGGTCCTGGGCGGGCTGCTCGGTGCCCGCGCGTCGGTGGACGCGCCGCGGTGGCTGGTGGAGTACAACACGCTGCGGCGGGACCGTACCGCCCGCACCACCCTGACCGCGCGCGAACTGGGCGAACGGCTCTACCACGCGGCGGGTGAGGACGTGCCGGTACGCAACGCGATGCTCGCGGACCTCTCCCCCGCCGGCCTCCGCGACGCCGTGGCGTGGCTGCACGGCTCCACGTCGTTCACCGAGACCCGGAAGCCCGCTCTGGCGCTCGCCGAGGCGGCATGACACGCGGCTCCCCCGGCGCGTCCGACGGCGACCGCCACCCCGCTTCGAGCGAGGGGTGGCGGTCGTCCTCGTCCGTGCGGGCGTTCCGGTCCGGGTGGCCCGCGTCCCGACGGCCCGGCCCGTCCGGCCGGGCGTCGCCGTCCGCGCCCACCTCCGCGTACCGGGCGGACAGTTCGGCCCCGATGCGAGCCAGCTCCCGCTGTACGGAGACGGGTTCGAGCACCTCGACCAGACCGCCCCAGCCGGCCAGGTTCCGGGCGACGTCCAGCGGGGTCGGAGAGGCGAGACGGATGCGGGCCCGGCCGTCGGCGGCCTCGCCGTCCGGATGGCAGTGGCGGCCGAACCGGTGACGCAGCACGTCGGCGTGGCGCGTCTCGACGAGCACGGTGGCCCAGGTGCGCGAGCGCTTGCGCTCCACGTCGCCGACGACCTCCTCCCAGGCCGTGGCGAGCGTGAAGTCGTCCGGCCGTTCGGCGGTCTCGCCGGTCTGCTCGGCGGCGCCGATCCGGTCCACCCGGAAGGTGCGGCGCCCCCGCTCGGTGCCGGCGATCAGGTACCAGATGTCGTCCTTGTCGACCAGGCCCCAGGGGTCGACCAGCCGCTCGGTCCGCTCCCGGACACCGTTGGTGTACGTCAGCCGGACCTTGCGGCGGCGGACCACGGCGGCCTGCAGGAGCTCGACCATCTCGGGCCGGCCGCGCTCGCGCTCGCCCCACGGGGTGGGGTCGACCATGGTGGCGTCGGCGGCCGCCTCCGCGTCGGCCCGGAAGGTCCGCGGCAGCGCCCGCAGCAGCTTGTTCAGCGCCGCCTTGGCGTCCCCGGAGGCCGCCGCGGCGGGGCCGACGAGCAGGAACAGCGCCTGGGCCTCGTTGGCCGAGAGGCCGCTGAGGTCGGTGCGCGCCCCGCCGACCAGCGACCAGCCACCGCCTCGGCCCGGTTGCGGGTACACCGGGATGCCTGCGGCGGCCATCGCCTCCAGGTCACGGCGGGCGGTGGCGACGGACACATCGAGCTCTTTCGCCAGTTCGGCGGCGGTCACCCGGCCCCTGCGCTGCATGAGCAGAAGGGCGGAAACGAGTCGGTCGGCGCGCATGTTCCCAGCTTCTCTTTTAAAGTGCTCAATTGGTGAGCACTTTGGGTCGGAGGATGGTCTCGGATACGGAACGAAGGAAGGAACCACCCATGCTGCGAGGACTTGCCACCGTCAACTTCTTTGCCGACGACGTGGAAGCAGCCAAGACGTGGTACGCGGAACTGCTGGGCGTCGAGCCGTACTTCGAGCGCCCGGGCGACGGGCAGCCCGCCGCCTACTACGAGTTCAGGATCGGTGACCACCAGACCGAACTCGGCCTCATCGACCGGCGTTACGCCCCTCCGGGCCTCCCCGACGCCCCCGGCGGGGCGATCGGCCACTGGCACGTCGACGACGTGGAGGGCACGCTCGCCCGGCTGCTGTCGATGGGCGCCACGCTGTACACGCCGCTGACCGAGTACGGTCCCGGCTTCGTCACCGCCTCCGTGACCGATCCCTTCGGCAACGTCCTGGGCATCATGTACAACGAGCACTATCTGGAGATGCTGGGCGCCTGACGCGCCCCCGACGGCCCGGGCGCTCGCACCACGGACACGACGGTGGCCCCCACGAGAGACGTGGGGGCCACCGTCGTGTGCCGGCCGGGCCGGGTCAGGCCGCGGCGGCGGTGCGGGCCACCAGCGCGGCCATCCTCTCCACCGTCGGCTCGTCGAAGAGGTCGACCAGCTCCAGCTCGACCCCGTGCTCCTCGCGGACCAGCTCGGTCAGCCGGGCCGCCCGCAGCGAGTCGCCGCCCAGGTCGAAGAAGTTGTCGAGCACGCCGACCCCGTCCAGTTCGAGGACCTTGGTCCACAGCCCGTGCAGCGACTCCTCCAGGGCTCCCGACGGCGCCTGGTAGGCGGTGTCGACGTCCGGGCGGGAACGCGGCGGCTCGGGCAGCGCGGCGCGGTCGATCTTGCCGTTGACGCTGGTGGGCAGCCCGCCGACGACGAAGGCCGCGGGGACCATGAAGGACGGCAGCCGCTGGGCGAGTCCGCGCCGGATCTCCCGGACGGAGGGAGTGGCGCCGGTGTCGGGCTCGATGTAGGCGGTCAGCTGGACATCGCCCTGACCGTCCTGGCGGGCCAGGACGGCGGCCTGCTGGACCCCGGGGAGCGTGGTCAGGACGACCTCGATCTCACCGAGGTGGACGCGGTTGCCGCGCACCTTGACCTGGTTGTCGGTGCGGCCGACGATCTCGATGCTGCCGTCCGGCCAGTACCGGGCGAGGTCGCCCGTGCGGTACATGATCGGGTGGCGGGCCGGGTCGATCGGGTTGGTGATCCACTTCTCGGCGGTGGCCTCGGGCCGGCCCAGGTAGCCGGCCGAGAGGCTGACGCCGGCGATGCACAGCTCGCCGACCAGGCCCGGCGGCAGCGGGCGGAGGTCCTCGTCGAGGACGTAGATGGTGACGTTGGTGGTGGGCCGGCCGATGGGCGGCAGCCTGCGGGCGCGGCCCTCCTCGCCGAGCCGCTCGCCCATCTCGGTGATGTCGCAGCTGGCGACGACGGTCGCCTCGGCGGAGCCGTACAGGTTGATGAGGCGGAAGGGCAGGCCGGCCGGCGGCCAGGACTGGATGCGCTCGCCGCAGACGCGGATGTTCTCCAGCGGGGTGTCCTCGGGCCACTCCAGCCGCCACAGGCGCTCGGCCATCGGCTTCATCAGCAGGGTGGTGGTGATGCCCTCGCGCAGGAACCACTCCTGAAGGCGGTACTCGGAGGCGACCACGGAGACGTCCGGGATGTGCACGGTGCCGCCGACGGCGAGCACGGGGAAGCACTCGACCTCGATCATTCCGTAGCCGGGGGCGGCCAGCCAGGTGCCCTGGGAGGCGCCGGACATGCCGCACAGCTCGCTCATGCTGTGGATCAGGTTGCGGGCGGCGCCGAAGCGGACCATGACGGCCTTGGGCGCGCCGGTGGAGCCGGAGGTGTAGCAGATGTGGATGAGGTCGTCGGCGCCGACGGGCTCGCTGACCTCGGTGACCGGCTCGGTCCGCCAGTCGTCGGTGTCCAGGGCCAGGACCGGGGCGAGCCCCTCGACCTTCGACTCGTGGTCGGCCAGGGTCAGGACGGCGGCGGCCGAGGCGTCCTCGATCATGTAGCGGATGCGCTCCGCCGGGAAGTCGCTGTCCAGCAGGATCGCCGCACAGGCCAGCTTGAAGCAGGCCAGCTGGGCGATGAGGCTCTCGGCGCTGCGCGGGAAGCAGACGCCGACCCGGGAGCCGGGCCGCACGCCACGGGCCCTCAGCCGGTGCGCGAGCTGGTTGGCCTGCTCGTCGAGTTCGCGGTACGTCAGCCGGGCGCCGGGCAGGATCACGGCCAGGGCGTCGGGGGTCCGGCGGGCGTGCTCGGCGACGCGCTCGTGGAAGAAGGGCTGCGGGACCGGGCCCGCGGTGTCGTTCCACTCCACCAGGGTGCGGTGGAGCTCCTCCTCGGTGAGCAGCGCGATGTCGTGCACGGTGCTCTCGGGCCCGGCGGCCAGGGCGTCGAGCACCCGCTCCAGGTGGCGCGCGTACTGCTCGGCCGCCTGCGCGTCGAACTCCGCGCTGTCCAGGAGGAGTTCGAAGGTGCCCTCGGTCGGGGAGACGGCCAGGGTGAGGGCGGCCGGCGCCTCGCCGGCGGGGCTGCCGACGGTGGTCACGGCCGCGTGCGCCGGACGGCCCGCGGGGGCCTGGGCGGCGTCGGCCGCGGGCCGCGCGGCCGCCTCCAGGAGCTGTGCGGCGGTGGTGTCGCCGGCCACTCGTATCGCGACGGACTCGACGGAGTCCGGGTGTCGTTGCCGCCCGACGAGGAGTTCCGTCTCTCCGGTGTAGCGGTGCACGAGCGCGGCCAGCGCGGCCAGCGCGTGCTCCTCGGGGCGGGCCGCGGCGGGCGCGGGGACGGTGAGGGCGTGCCGGTGCGGGGTCGCGGTCCGGGCACCGTCGAGCACGCGGGCCAGGGGCAGGGTCGAACTCGTGTTGACTGCCACGGTGTTGATTCCTCTCGGGATGGTCACGAAGTCGGAAGAGGGCGGGGCCGGGTCTGCCGGGGAAGGGGGCGCCGGGCGGGCACCGCGCGCGGAGGGGGTGCGCGCGGTGGTGGGGGGCCCGTGGGGGTCCCGGCGGCGGGTGTCGCGGTGGGGGGTGTGATCGGCGGGGTCTCGCGGTGGGGCCCGGGCGGGGCCCCGGGTCAGTGCGTGTCGCGCGCCGCCCGCTCCGCGCGGCGGGTGGTGACCGCGGCGGCCAGCTCCTCGATCATGTGCGCGGTCTGCGACCAGTCCACACAGGCGTCGGTGACGCTCTGGCCGTAGGTGAGCAGGTCCGTGCGGCCGATCCGGAGGTCCTGCCGGCCGGCGGCGAGGAAGCTCTCGATCATGACGCCCGCGACTCCCTCCTCACCGGCGGCGACGCGTCGGGCGATGTCGCCGGTGACCAGCGGCTGGCGCTCGTGGTCCTTGTTGCTGTTGCCGTGGCTGGCGTCGACGACGAGCCGCTGCGGCAGCCCGGCGGCGGCCAGCTGCGCCAGGACGTCGGCGACCGGCTCGGCCCCGTAGTTGGGGCCCGCGCTGCCGCCGCGGAGCACCACGTGGCCGTCGGGGTTGCCGTCGGTGCTGACCACGGCGGCCCTGCCGTCGTCACCGATTCCGGGGTACACGTGCGGGTGGGAGGCGGAGACGATGGCGTCGACCGCGTCCTCGACGCTGCCGCCGGTGGCGTTCTTGAAGCCGATCGGCATACCGAGGCCACTGGTGACCTGGCGATGGACCTGGCTCTGGACGGTACGGGCGCCGATGCAGCCCCAGGAGACCGCGTCGGACAGGTAGTGCGGCACCAGCGGGTCGAGGAACTCGCAGGCCACCGGCAGCCCGCTGCCCGCGATCTGGGCCATCAGCCCGCGGGCCAGCCGGAGCCCGCTCGGCAGGTCCTGCGAGCCGTCGAGGCGGGGGTCGCTGAGGAGCCCCTTCCAGCCCACCCGGGTGCGGGGCTTCTCCACGTACACCCGCATGACGACGAGGATCCGGTCCTGCAGCTCCGCGGCGAGCGCGGAGAGCCGCTCGGCGTAGGTGAGGGCGGCGTCCGGGTCGTGCACGGAGCAGGGGCCCGCGATGACGAGCAGGCGGTCGTCCTGGCCGGAGAGGATCCGGGCGATCTCGCGCCGGGCTCTCTGGGTGGTCTTGCGGGCGAGCGGAGGCAGCGGGATCTCCTCGCGGAGCTCGGCGGGCGTGGGCAGCCGGGCCGCGGCGGGGATGCCGGAGAAGGTGTCGGTGGGGGTGGTGGCCGGTGTGCGGACGAGGCTCATCTGCGTGGGTCCCTTTCGTGAGGGGAGGTGAGGAGCGTGGTGGGGCGGGTCAGATCCCGTCGGCGGTGAGGACCGCGGCGGAGAAGGTGAAGCCCATGCCGGTGCCGATGACGAGGACGCGGTCGCCGGGGCTCAGCAGGTCGTTCTTCAGCAGGTGGTCGAGGCCGTACAGCTGGTCGCAGGGGCCGAGGTGACCGATGGTCAGTCCCAGCTCGTGCAGCGAGTTCCGGGGGGCGATGTCCAGGTGGCGTACGAAGCTCTCGCGGTGCAGCGTGCGGCCGACGAAGGGGGTCACCAGCCAGTCGATGCCGTCCGGTGCCACGTCCGCCTCGTCGAGGGCGCGACCGACGACGCTGCGGGTGCGCTCGACCGACCTGGTCTGCACGTCGCGCAGCGACACCTCGCCGGTGGCGAGGAACTCGCGGGTCCTGCGGCGCATGTCCGGCTGCTCGCCGGGTGCGGTGCGGAAGGGCTCGGCGCCGCGGGAGAGGCCCTCCAGGACGGTGTCGGTCTCGCTGACCAGGGACCGCAGGCGGAGCCGGCCGGTGTCGCGGGTGACCACGGCGGCCGCGGCGCCGTCGCCGAAGACCATGCCGGGCGAGGTGTACCAGCGGTTGCTGGGCGGCGCGAAGCGGTCCGCGAGCGTGATCAGGGCGGAGGGCACGTCGGGGCGGGCGATCAGGGTGGACGCGGCGAGGTCGAGCGAGGCGAGCGAGCCGTTGGACCAGGCGGCGACGGTCATCGGCATGCTGTTGAGGGTGGGGCCGAGCAGTTCGCGGGCGATCCAGCAGGCGGCGGGCCACATGTCGATGCCCTGGAAGTGGCCGTGGCTGTGCAGGACGAGGGAGTCCGGGTCGGTCGTCGCCCCCTTCTCGCCGGCCTCCTTGATCGCCTGCCGGCCCGCGGTGACGGCCATCTCCGGCGGCGCCTCGGCCGAGCGGGAGTAGCTGATCATGCCGGTGCTGGCGGCGGCGTCGGCCGAGTAGGAGCCGTCGGCCACCGCCTCGTCCACCGGCACGGATTCACCGAGGGTGCCTCCGGTGCCGGCGATCCAGATGTTGTCGAAGCGCATCGGACAGGTCCTTCCTGGGTGGGCGCGGGGGGGGCGGGCCGAGGCGGTGCGGCCCGGACTTCTGTTACCGGTTAAAACGTTATGCAGGTATCGACGCGGGGACAACGGCCGCCCGATAAAGCTCCGTTACCTCTCCGAGCAGCCCGGAGAGGAGTTCGGCGAGCAGCTCGCCGCCGCGCCTGGTCAGGACCGAGGCGGGGTGGAACTGCACCGAGGCGAAGCCGGGACCGCGCAGCGCGTGCACCTCGCCCGTCTCCTCGCGGAACACCCGCACCTGCCCGGGTCGGCCGGCGGGGCAGTCGATGAGGTCCTGCTCGGCGTGGGCGGCGAAGGTGTTGTAGAAGCCGACGGGTTCGGTCCCGCCGAAGCACTCGATGTCCCGCTGGAGCCCCTGGGTCGGCATGGGGTGCCGGACGAGCGGGAGCCCGAGCAGGGTGCTGAGCACCTGGTGGCCGAGGCAGACGGAGAGGAACGGGATGCCCCGTTCGAGGAGTTCGGCGGTCACCTGCCGCATCCGAGCGATCTTGGGATCGGCGGGGTCCCTCGGGTCGCCGGGCCCCGGCCCGACGATGACGAGGTCGTGCGCGTCGAGCCGGAAGTCCTCGTCGTGGCGCTTGACCACGATCCGCAGCCCCTGGGCCTCCAGCAGATGGCGGGCCATCGCCGTGAAGGTGTCCTCGGCGTCGATGACCAGGACCCGCCGGCCGGCGAGGACGTCCACGGGGCGGCTGCGCTCGGCGGGCTCCCGGAACCAGAAGTCGGCCAGCGGCTCGTTGCGGGCGGCCAGCGCGCGGAGCACCTCCGGGTGGGCGGCGAGGGCCGCCGCCCGGTCCCGTCCGGCCGGAGCGCCCGCCGGGGAGCGCAGCGCCTCGATGAGCCCGGCCGCCTTCGCCCGGGTCTCCGCGGCCTCCCCCGCCGGGTCGGAGTCGCGGACGAGGGTGGCGCCGACCGGGATGCGGACCCGTCCCGCCGCGTCGATCTCCGCCGTCCGGATGAGGATGGCCGAGTCCATGCTGCGGTCCCCGTGCTCGTCCCTGCCGATCAGGGCGGCGACGCCCGCGTAGTACCCGCGCCCCTCCGGCTCGTGACGGCTGATCACCTCGCAGGCGCTCTCCAGCGGGCCGCCGGTGACGGTGGGCGCGAACAGGGTCTCGCGCAGGATGTCCCGTACGTCCAGGGAGCTGTGGCCCTCGATGAGGTACTCGGTGTGGGCGAGCCTGGCCATCTGCTTGAGCGCGGGGCCGGTGACCCGGCCGCCCAGGTCGCAGACCCGGCCCATCATCTTGAGCTCCTCGTCGAGCACCATGTACAGCTCGTTGGCCTCCTTGGGGTCGGCGAGGAAGTCGAGCAGTCCGGTCAGCTCCGGGCCGTCCGCCGGGTAGCGGTAGGTGCCGCTGATCGGGTTCATCACGACCTGGCCGGCGTCCAGGCTGATGTGACGCTCCGGGGACGCGCCGACGAAGGTGCGGTCCCCGGTGTGGACGACGAAGGTCCAGTAGCCGCCGGGGTCGCGGCCCGCGAGCCGGCGGAAGAACGACAGCGCGGTCCGCGCCGACCAGTCGTCGATCCGCGCCGTGAAGGAGCGCTTGATGACGAAGTTGGCCCCGGCGCCCCTGCCGATCTCCTCGGTGAGCACCCGGCGCACCCGGGCCGCGTACTCCTCGTCGTCGGCGTCGAAGCACCCCTCGTCCATGGCGATCGGCAGGTCGGGCAGGGCGGCGAGCACCTCGTCGAGCGGCAGCACCGCCTGGTCCCGGACGTCCATGGTGAGGAGCGGCGCCCCGTCGTCGGGGCAGGAGTAGCCCCGTTCGCGGATCTGGCGGTACGGCAGCAGCGCCAGGACCTCGTGCCGGGCGCCGCCCGCCGCCGCCGCGGGCAGCGGGATGTCGGCGATCAGGTCGTGTTCGGCGGTCGGTCCGACGATCAGGTCGATCCGGTCGGGCCCGGTGGCGCCGGGCCGGTGCAGCAGCGCGAACGGTGGTGGATCGGCGCCGAGCACCCGGTCGAGCAGGGGGTGGATGCTCATCGCGCCCCTCCGTCCAGCGCGGCCAGGACCGCGCGGGTGGAGACGGTGACCGAGCAGCGGGAGGAGACGTACTCCAGCGTCTCGCGGTGCCGCTCGGCGGAGAAGTCGGCGACCGCGTCGCCCACCACGAAGGTCTGGATGTCGTGGGAGAAGCCCTCGTGGGCGGTCATCAGGATGCCGACGTGGGCGTAGACGCCGCAGATCACCAGCTGGTCGCGGCCGGTGTCGCGCAGCAGGGCGAGCAGATCGGTACGGCAGAAGGCGCTCGGCCGCCACTTGGTGAACACCCGGTCCCCGGGGGCCGGCGCGATCCGCTCCGGAATGGCCCGGTGGTCCGGGTCGGCGCTCATCCCCGCGCCCCAGAAGTCCTTGAGCAGTCCGCGCTGCCGGTCCGTCATCCCGCCGGGCTGGGCGGTGTAGACGACCGGCGCGCCGACCGCGGCGAAGGCTCCGCGCAGCGCCTCGGTGTGGTCCATCAGATCGGTCAGGGGCTGACGGCCCTCGTCCGGGCCGCCGTGGCCGAAGGGGCTCAGGAAGTAGTTCTGCAGATCGTGGACGAGCAGGACCGCGCGGTCGGGGTCGACCGTCCAGGGCGCGGTGTTGCGCGGCAGCTCGTCCTCGGCCGGCATGGGATAGGAGTCGATCAGAGGAATGGCCATGGTGGCTCCAGGGATAAGAGGAGGAGGAACGGGGACAAGGGCGCGCGGCTCAGACGCCGAGCGCGGCGCCGCCGTCCACCGTCAGACCGTGCAGGGTGATGTGCGAGGCCCGGTCGGAGAGCAGGAAGAGCACGGCGTGCGCGATGTCCTCGGGCTGGGCGAGCTTGCCGAGCGGGATGCCCAGGCGGTACGTGCCGGGCGAGCCCTCGACGGAGGGGCGGGCCGCGTCGCCGTCGGCGTACATCGCGGTGAGCATCGGCGTCTCGGTGGAGCCGGGCGCGACCACGTTGCAGCGGATGCCGTACCGGGCCAGTTCGAGCCCGAGCGTCTTGGTGAAGCTGGTCGCGGCGGCCTTGGAGGCCGCGTAGGCCGCCATGTTCCAGCGCGGGATTCCCGCCGCGTTCGAGGCGACCGTGACGATCGCCCCCGACCGGCGGGGCACCATCCGGTTGGCGACCGCGCGGCTGACGTGGAAGACACCGGTGGCGTTGACGGCGAAGGTGGTGTCCCAGTCCTCGTCGCTGTATCCCGCGACCTCACCGGTGCGCAGCACTCCGGCCGCGTTCACCAGGTGGTCGAGGGGCCCCAGTTCGCGCTCGGTGCGGTCGACGGCGGCGTCCACCTCCTCGCTGGAGCGCACGTCCACGCCCAGCGCGAGGACGGACGCGCCCGCCGTCCGCAGCTCCTTGGTCAGCGGTTCCAGGGCGAGCGGATCGGCGTCGAGCAGCGCGACGCGTACGCCCTCCTCGGCGAGGGCGCGGGCGACGGCCGCCCCGATTCCGCCCGCCGCCCCGGTGACCAGGGCCGTCTTCGTGTTCATCGCCGTTCCTTCCGGTCGGTGGGGAGGGAGACCAGGCCGGCCCTGGCGAGCCTGCGGGCCGCGAGCGTCTCGGTGCGCTGCCGCAGCCGGGCGGCGACCGCGTCGGCGTCGACCCCCAGGCAGCGGACGGTGAAGGAGCTCAGCGCCTCCAGGTAGTCGGCCTCCAGGACCTCCTCGTCCAGGCCGGTGGACCGGCCGTCCTCGATCAGCACCCGGCCGGCGACGATCACGGTGTCCACGTCCATGGAGCCGCCCAGGGCGAGGAAGCCCTCCAGCGGGCGCGGGTTGAGGAGGTAGCGCCAGTCGTCGGCCTTCACCAGCAGCAGGTCGGCCTGCTTGCCCGGTTCGAGGCTGCCGATCCGCTCGCCCTGGTCGAGCCCGCGTGCGGGCAGCCGGGTCGCCATCGCCAGCGCGTCGGTGGGGAGCACCTCGGTGGGGTCGGCGTACATCTCGTTGTAGATCTGCCACGCGACCCGCATGGACTCGGCCATGCCGCCGATCGGCATGGCGGCGCCGTCGGTGGAGAGCGAGACGTCGAGTCCGGCCCGGCGGAACTCGGGGAACAGCCGGGTCTCGGTGAGGGACGCCTCCCCCGCGGGGCCGTACTTGGCCGGCGAGTGGCTGATGTGCGCGCCCGCGCCGATCAGCAGCGCCCGCTCGCCGGCGTCGGCGAAGGCGCAGTGCACGGCCATGAACCGGTCGGAGAGCAGTCCGAGGTCGGCGAACCTGCGCACCGGGGTGGAGCCGTGGTACGCGAGCATCACCTCGGCCTCGTTGCGCAGCGCCCCGACGTGCGCGGCGAAGGGGACGTCGAAGCGGGCCACCAACTCGGCGAACCCCGCGCCCAGTTCATCGGTCATGTTGGTGCCGTACACCGCGGTCGGCCAGGCCCGGACGAGCCCCTCGGGGTCGTTCGAGCAGTCGATCAGGAGCTTCTCGATGCGCTGGAGCTCGTCGTCGGCGTCGCGGGTCCGGCGGAAGCGGGTGTCCCCGGGGGCGCACACCGCGTCGGAGGCCCAGGTGCTCACCGTGAGGCGCATCCCGAGGTCACGGGCGGCGCGGGCGAGCGCCTCCGGCTTGTTGAGGGATCCGACGTCGCCCAGTGCGGTCACCCCGGAGCGCAGCTGCGTCCACATCGAGTACCGGGCGATGGCGAGTGCCTCGTCGGGCGTGAGGCGGTCCACCTGGCCGTGGAAGGAGTCGAAGATGACGGAGATCTGCGGGACGTCTCCGCCGAGGGCCATGAACACCGGCTTGTCGTCCCGGTCGGAGGCGTCGCGCAGGGCGCCCTTGAAGGGGAAGCGCATCGCGAACATCTCGTGCCAGTGCGGGTTGACGAAGCCGGGCAGGATCATCCGGCCCCGGGCGTCGATGGTCCGCAGCGCGGCCCGCTGTTCGGGCCGGACGAAGCCCTCGACCTCGGCGGCCGGGCCCACCGCGATCACCACGCCGTCCTCGACGAGGACGGCGCCGTCGGGGACGACGGTGTCGCCGGCGTCCGCCGGATAGAGGCAGCCGCCCTTGACCAGCAGGGCGCTCATCACGCCACCTCCGCGGTCCGGGTGTTCCAGGCGGTGGTGAGGTGACGGTGCCAGTCGTCGAGGGTGGGGGCGGCGGCGAGTTCGGCGAACTCGGCGGGCAGGCCCTGCCGGCGCCAGCGGGTGACGAGGCGCATCATCTCCAGCGAGCCGAGTCCGAGGTGGACGAGGTGGGCGTCACCGGGGATGGTGTCGGGCTGTGCACCGAGGACGGCGGCCACCTCCTGGCGGAGTTCGACGGCGGAGAGCGGTGAGGTGCGCGGAGCGGTACGTGCGGCACGTATGCCGGCCATGGCGGTTCACCCTTTCTGTGAGGTCGAGAGGGACGGGACGGGCGCGGGCGCGGGCGCGGCGTCGGACGTGGTCCCGGGCCGGGGCGCGGGGGTCCAGCGGCGCGGCAGGGAGGCGTCGGCGGCGGCGGCCGAGAGCACCTTCTTGTCGATCTTTCCGAGGGGGGTCAGCGGCAGGTCCGCGACGAACTCGGCGCGGTCCGGCAGCTTGTAGTCGGCGAGTCCGCGCGCGTGCAGCGCGGCCTTGAGGTCGGCCAGGGAGGGCTCCTCGACGTCCGGGCGGCCGACGAGGAAGGCGTAGATCCGCTCGCCGAGGAACTCGTCCGGCACCGGCACCACGGCGGCCGCGGCGACCCCCGGGCAGCTGAGCAAGTGGGCCTCGACCTCGCCGGCCGCGATCTTGTCGCCGCCTCGGATGACGACGTCCTTGAGCCGCCCCCGGACGATCAGCCGGCCATCCTCGGTGAGGCTCGCGAGGTCCCCGGTGCGGTAGAAGCCGTCGGTGGTGAACGCCCTGGCGTTGTGCTCGGGGGCCCGGTAGTAGCCGCGCAGCGTGTACGGGCCCCGGGTGAGGAGCTCTCCGGTGACCCCGGCGGGCACCTCCTCTCCCCGCTCGTCGACGATCTTCACCTCGTCGAAGGGGGAGACCGGCCGGCCCTGGGTGTGCAGGACGGAGTGCGGGTCGTCGTCGGGGCGGGACATCGTCAGGAGTCCCTCCGCCATGCCGAAGACCTGCTGGAGCCGGCAGCCGAGTTCGGGGGTGACGCGGGCGGCGAGCTCCGGTTCGAGCCGGGCCCCGCCGATCTGGAGGACCTTGAGGCTGGACAGGTCCGCGTCGGACCACTCGCGCTCGTCGAGCCAGAGCCTGGCGACGGTGGGCACCACCGAGGTGAGGGTGACGCGCTCCCGCTCGATCAGCGTGAAGCAGTCGTCCGCCGTGGGGTCGGGGGCGAGGACGACGGTGCCGCCGGCCGCGAGGGTGCCGACGACTCCCGGGCAGCCCCAGGTGAAGTTGAACTCCACCGGCAGCGCGGCCAGATAGACGTCCTCGGGGGTCAGACCGGCGAGGGCGCCGACCGTGCGGGTCTGGTAGGCGTAGTCGTCGTGGGTGCGCGGGATCAGCTTGGGCAGCGCGGTCGTCCCCCCGGAGAGCAGGAAGAAGGCCACGTCGGAGGGGTCGTTGGCGGGCAGGTCGACCGGGTCGGCGTCCACCGACTCCAGCGGGACGACCGCGGGAGAGCCGTGCTCGCCCTGGGCGTAGATCCTGCGCAGTGCGGGCAGTTCGGCCGCGAGCTCCAGGGCCAGCGCGGTGTGGTCGAAGCCGCGGAAGACGCCCGGGACGACGTATCCGGTGGCGCCCGACAGTTCGCACAGGTGCCGGATCTCGTTCGACCGGTGCGAGGTGAGCGAGAACACCGGCTTGGCGCCGGCCCGGAACAGCGCGAAGGCCACCTCGACGAACTCGGGCACGTTGGGCAGCTGGAGCACGATCCGGTCGCCCGGTTCGACTCCCTGCCGGACGAATCCGGCGGCCCTGCGGTCCACCCGGTCGGCCAGCTCGGTGTAGCTGATCCGGGCCTCACCGGCGACGAGCGCGGTGGCGTCGCCGTACCGGTCGGCCCAGGCGCGCGGCAGCGACCCGAGGTCGGTGCCGTTCCACACGCCCTCCCGGCGGTAGCGCTCGGCCGTCTCGGCCGGCCAGGGGGTGCATCCTTCGAGCATCACTGGTCCTCCTCCTGAGGTGCGGTGCCGTTGTCGCTCTCGGTTCCGGCGCCGTCGTCGGTCCCTGCGGCGGGCAGATAGGGCGCGGTGATCTCGACGACCGCGCAGGCGACCTCCATGCCGGGGCCGGCCGCGAGCAGCAGCACGCGGTCACCGGGTGCGACCTCGCCCCGTGTCCACAGGCGTTCGAGCCCGATGAACGGGTCGGCGGCGCCGACGTGCCCGATGTGGCGGGTGAACTCCCAGGTCCCGTGGGCGGCCTCGACGTCCAGCGGGTCGAGGTAGATGGTGTGCAGGGCGCCGTCGGCGTAGCCGGTGTGGCAGATCCGCGCCACCTTCTCCAGGTCGGTGTCGGCGTCCACCAGGGCGCGGTCCACCGCCTCGGCGACCACGTCGCCGAGGTGTACCTTCGGCGGCGCCGCGCCCTCGGCCCACCGCTTGCGCCAGTGGTCGCTGCGCTCCTCGAAGTTGAGCGAGCGGCCGACGGTGATGCCGGGCGGGAAGAGCTCCTCGCCACCGCGGTGCAGCTCCTCCATCGAGGGGGCGGAGACCGAGCCGACGGACAGCAGCCGGGCGAAGCCGTCCCGCCGTGAGACCACGGCAGCCGCGCCGCCGTCGGCGAGCAGGAAGAGCCGGGAGGAGTTCCAGCGGTCCACGAGGGGTGCGGAGAAGTTGTCGGCCGCCGTGAGCAGGACGGCGTCCTTGCCGTCGTCGGCCGCCAGCCGGTGGGCGGCCATCTCCAGGGCGGTCAGCATCCCGAGGCAGCCGGGGCCGACCTGGGCGGCGCCGACCGGCCGGTCCAGGGTGCGGTGCAGGACGTAGTGCGGGGCGGACCAGCCGTCGGGGCCCTGGTGGTAGGTGGCGCAGTGCAGCAAGGCGCCGTAGTCGTCGGGGGTGATCCCGGTCCGGGCCGCCCTGCGCAGGGCGGTGCGGGCGGCCCGTACGGCCATCTCGGGCGCCGGGAGCTCCCCGGCCACCCGGACGGCCAGCATCCCGGACGCCGTGCGGTCGGCCTCCTCGTACCAGCCGCTCGCCACCGCGTCGGCGGTCGTCACCTCGTCCGGCAGCCAGCTGCCGACTCCGGCGAGGTAGACCTCCTGGGCGACCCTCATCGGGTACCGCCCGCCCCGGCGCCGGCGGGCACCAGGAACCGCGCGACGCTGTCGAGCTTCTCGCACGTCTCCTCGAACTCGCGCTCCGGCGTGGAGTGGCCGACGATGCCCGCGCCGGCCCGGAGCCAGGTGCGCCCGTCCTTGCGGTAGGCGCTGCGCAGGACCAGGGCCGCGTCCATCGCCCCGGTGTGGTCGACGGTGAGGACGGCGCCGCTGTAGAGGCCGCGGGACTCCGGCTCGTGCCGGCGTATGGAGTCGTACGCGGCCGACTTCGGCACGCCGGAGGCGGTGACGGCGGGGAAGACCGCGCCGAACGCGTCCCATGCCTCGCGGCCGGGGGCGAGCTTGCCCGCGACGCGGGAGGCGAGGTGCTGGACGCTGCCGCGCTCGCGGATGGCCATGAACTCCGGCACCTCGACCGAGCCCTCGACGCAGACGTCGACCAGCTCGTCGGCGCCGACCTTGACGGAGATGGCGTGCTCGTAGACCTCCTTGGGAGAGCCGAACAGGTCCGCGCGCAGGCCCTCGTCGGTGAGCAGGTCGCCGGTGAGGGCGCGGGTGCCGGCCAGCGGCTGGCTGACGACGCGACCGTCCTCGGAGACCTGGACGACGATCTCCGGGCTGAAGCCGATGGCCTCGGTGCCGCCCAGGTTGAGCATGAAGGAGCGGGCCGGGTTGTTGCCGCGGCGGCCGGCCACGTAGGTGCCGGTCAGGTCGACGTCGTCGTCGACCTCGACGACACGGGACAGGATCACCTTGTGCAGCTGTCCCGCGTTGATCTCGTCGACGGCGAGCCGCACCGCCTCGCGGTACTGGGCGCCGCCGGTGGCGTGCACGTCCAGCGGGCGGGGCTGTCCGTCCAGGGCCGGGCCGGGGTTGGCGACGGTGGTGAGGAGCGCGTCGAGGGTGGCCTGGTCGGAGGCGCGCAGCAGGGCGTGACCGGCCTCGAAGCGGACCTCGGCACGCGGCACGACGAGGTGCATGAGGCGGCCGTCGCCGATGCCGTCCAGGTTGCCGTCCTTGGCGTAGGAGAGCTCGAAGGTGGCCCAGCCGTAGGCCCTCCAGTACGGCACGGTGACGGTGTCGAGCAGTTCGGACACCAGGCGCAGCGGCTGGTCGTTCCAGGGGCGGAAGGCGTCCGGGACGTCCTCCTGGGTCAGCCGGGCGCCGGCGCGGTCCAGCGTCAGCTCGGCGCGGACGCCGCCCGCGTAGGACCAGCTGCCACCGTTCTCGTAGACGACGTACGACTCGTGCAGCCCCGAGTCGGCGAGGCGGGCCGCGACCAGCAGCGGGTCCTCGGTGAGCTGGAGCTGGGTCTCGAAGTAGTGGCGCGAGGCGATGGGGCTCATCTGAAGGTTCCTCCTCCGTAGCTGTTACCTCCAAAAACGATACGGAGGTAACCGCCGCCGCCCCAGGGCCCGTTGATTAGCCCTCCTGATCGGAGTGCGAACCCTCGCCCGAGCACCCCCGCACACGACGAAGGGCCGCGCGGCGGCTGCCGCGCGGCCCTCGGCCGACGATGCGCTGTGCGGGTGCCGCCCTCGGACGCGATGCTCGCGGAGGACAGCGTCGGGTCAGGTCAGCGCTCCGCCTCCGTGTCGCCGCCGGCCGGCCGGCGGGTCTCCGCGGACGCGACCGTGGCGACGAACCACGTCAGGACGGAGCGGAGTTCGTCACCGTGCTCGGCGAAGACCTCCAGCGGGAACGACGGGCGCAGGTCCAGCTTCGCCTCGGCGAGGTCGATACCGTCGATCCGGTTCAGGCGCGCCATCAGCTCGCGTCGTGCCAGCTCGTCGTCGAAGGGGGGCCGGCGCTTCAGATGCTGGAAGACGACCTCGACGGTGCCCGTCACGGGGTACAGGGCGAGCGGCCACAGCGAACGGGCGCGGCCGTCGCCCACCGACAGCATGGGGAAGCAGCTGGTCTCGCTCTTCTTCCCGTAGTCGAGGGTCCCGCCCTCTTCCTCCCAGAACCGCAGGGACGCGAGCACCCCCTCCACCGTGTCGGGCGTCTGGTTGTCGCGCAACAGCGTCTCGAAGCGGCCCGCGGCGGTCTCCCCGTCGCTCCCGAGGCCGCCGGGGCCCCGGGAGGGCGTCTCCTGCTCGAAGTCGTCCTTGCCGACCAGCGTGGCCAGGTCCGCGGCCGTCAGCCGGTGGGAGCGGCGGGCCCGGCCGGCCTCGTCGAACACGACCCCCTCGGACTCCAGGACCGTCCGCGGGGCGGGCGCCTCCCGCCCTTCCGGCCAGCGGAATCCGGGCGAGATCCTGCCGTCGGCCATCAGGACGCGATACGCCCCGTGCAGCGCGGGCCTGGTGCCGACATGGCTGCCGACCGCGATGGCGGAGGTGCCGATCAGGGCGGCGAGGTCACCGTAGGTGGTCCATGTGCCCGACGGCATCGCGAGGAGGGCCTGGCGCAGCTCGCCCCAGCCCGCCCATTCGGCGCCGGCGTGGGCCACCCCGTCGATGGGCCCGGGCCACAACTCCATCGCGCGGTCCGCCAGTTCGTCCGCGCGCGCGAGGATCTCGGCCCTCCCCCAGCGTCCCTCGGCCGCGATCCGCTGGTTCATCCGCAGGGAGCTGGAATCGAGGATCTGCTGCTTGCGCCGGAAAGGGTGGTTCGAGAGGCGGGTGTTGTCGCCGGAGAGCGTGAGGTTGCCGAGCGTGTGCACCAGTTGGGTGTGCACCTCCTCCGGGCTCTCGCTCTCGCCGGCCTCCTCCGCGAGGAGATCGAACCACTGCTGGGCGGGCTGCTGGGGCAGCACGTGCTCCACGGTGAGCTTCGCCCTGGCGTAGTCGACCGGCTCGCTGGCGTTGTGGCTCTCCTCGAACCGGCGCAGGATCTCGAAGCGCTGGTTCGAGCGGCCCGACTTGTAGAAGGGGCGGGCGCGGACGGCCTCGCGCGTCACCGCGTCGGAGGGCCAGACGCGGGTGCCGGTCTTGGCCGACAGGGCATGGCGTACCGCGTCCGGGAGCGAGCGCCCGTTCTCCAGCTCCTTCTCCACCTCCTTGGGCAGCTCCATGAAGGTGCGGTTGTTGCCCGTGGTGGAGTTGCCGGCGAACAGCCGCCGGACCATGTAGCTCTCCGCGTACGACAGGGCGGTGGCGGCCTCGGCGGGACCACAGCTCCCCTCGTCCACCCGGTCGAGAAGGAGCAGCGCCAGCGGGAAGTGGGTCTGGCCGCCCCAGCGGGAGAGCCGTTCCAGCACCTCGCGCAGGCCCGGGTCGCCCTCCCGCGCGGGTTCGACGATCCGCATCAGACGGCCGGCCCGCACGTGCAGCCGGGCGATCTCCCTCTCCAGCGCCGCCTCGTCCGAGCTCAGGGGTTCGAGACGCCTCTTCTGGTCCCGGTAGATCTCGCTCTGCTTGGCGCGGTTGTCGCCGCCGACGACCAGGTCGAGCCAGACGAGGAGTTCCAGCCTGGCCGGGCCGAGCAGCTCCTGCATCGGGAGCCACAGATTCCGGTAGACGGCCTCTCCTCGCTCGGGCAGACACATGAAGAGGTAGTTGCGCAGCAGGTCGCTCTGGCTGAGGCCGACACCCGTGTTGTTGATGGACTCGAAGATCCGGTACACGTTGTCGCCCTCGGCCGCGGTGATCGACACGATGGACAGGAAGTCGCGGAGCACGGACTCCACGGCGGCGGCCCACTCCTCGCCGGAGTGCTCCTCCCCCTCGGTCAGCGCGGCGAGGAAGAACCGGTAGGCCCCGCCGATGTTGCCCGGTCCGCCGGCCGTGGGAAGCGTCTCGACACAGGCGACGAACGCCTCGCGGTCGGCCTGGGTCGGCAGCAGGCGGTAGTGGTCGTTCCCGTCCTGGTAGCCGTTGACCAGGATGAGGTCGTGGATGCGGGCCGCCTTCTTGTCCCGCCCCCGGGCCCTGTGGTGGTCGCGCAGCGCGGTGAAGGCGAGCATCAGCGTGGTCAGCCGCTGCTGGCCGTCCACGACCAGCCAGCGCTGCATCCCGCCCGCCGCGACCCGCTCCGGCGCGAGCACCACCGACCCGAGGAAGTGGGCCGCCGGCTCCCGCCCCTCCAGTTTGTCCTCGACGAGCTCCAGCACGTCGTCCCACAACTGCCGCAACTCGTCCCGCTGCCAGGTGTAGGTGCGCTGGTACAGCGGGACCTGGAACTGCGTCTCACCATGGACCAGCTTGCTGAACGTCGTCTCCTGGGCGTGCACGTGCGTCCCCTCCCGATTCCTGCCCCATCGGCCCGCCATTCTCCCGCACCCGGGTGCGGCGATCGGAGGAATCGGCGGCGAGACGGCACGGGGATCCGGCGAGGATGGGAACGCGACCGGTCGAGCCTTCGTTCGTGCCCGCCCAGCGACCGACCCTGTCCGATATGCGATCGGATCGTTCTGCTTGGATGCCCCCATGGGAACGCTTCTCTACGTCACCGACCTCGGCTATCAGGCGCGCGGGCGGCGCTACTGCGACGAGGACATCTGGCTCTCCGGCCGGCTCCGCGAGGAGTTCGCGGTCGCGCTCTGCCACCCGCTCGACGCGGCCGCGCTGATGGGCGGCTTCGACGCCGTGGTCGTACGCAACAGCGGGCCCGTGATCCACTACCAGGAGGCGTACGACGCCTTCGTCCGCGCCGCGCGCGGGGCCGGCACGCGGATGTTCAACTCGCTCTCCGGCAAGGGGGACATGGCCGGAAAGGACTATCTCCTCCACCTGTCGAAGGAGGGGTTTCCGGTCATTCCCACGGTGGGACGGCGCGAGGAGTTCGCGCTGCTGCCGGAGGCCGCGGAGTACGTGGTGAAGCCCCTGCTGGGCGCGGACTCGGTCGGCCTCGACTTCGTGGAACGGGACCGGCTCGGCGAGGTGGACCCCGCCGGGATGCTCGTGCAGCCGCGCATCGACTTCGCCTACGAGGTGTCCTTCTACTTCGTCGGGCGCACCTTCCAGTACGCGCTGTACGCACCGGACCCGGAGGCCCGCTGGCGGCTCGAACCGTACGCCCCGACCGCCGCGGACCTGGAGTTCGCGCAGCGCTTCGTCGACTGGAACGACCTGGACTTCGGCATCCAGCGCGTCGACGCCTGCCGCGCCCCGGACGGGGAGCTGCTGCTCGTGGAGCTGGAGGACCTCAATCCGTACCTCTCGCTCGACCTGGTGGGCGAGACGGAGCGGGAGGCGTTCGTCGACGCCATGAAGGGGTCCCTGCGGGAACTGCTCCGGGACGCCCGGTAGGGGGGCGACCGGAGCGACCGGGCAAGGGGCCCGGTCGGGCAAGGCCGGGCGGGGCGGGCGCGGGCGTGGCGCCCGGGCGGGCGTGGCCCGGAGTGCCCCGGCCGCCCGCTCGGTCCTGACGGGGCCGGTCGGACGCTCAGGCGCTGCGCTTGCGCGGGGTCGCCTTCTTCGCCGTCGTCTTCTTCGCCGCCTTCTTCGCGGTGGACTTCGCCGTGGACTTGGCGGTCGACTTCGCCGTCGACGCCTTGCCCCCCGCCGCCGTCCCGGACGTGGACTTCCGGGCCGGCGCCGCCGTCTTCTTCGCGGCCGTCTTCGACGTGGACTTGCGCGCGCCCGTCTCCTTGGGCGTCCGTGACGCCGTCTTCCGGGACGCCAGCTTGGTCACCTCGGCGACCTCGCCCTCCCCGCGGGCCTCCTTGGCCGCGCGGACACTGCTCTCCAGCGCGGCCATCAGGTCGATGACCCTGCCGCCGCCCTCCGCCTCCGGCTCCGGGGGCGCGACCCCCTCACCGCCCTCCGCCTTCGCGGCGATCATCTGCTCGACGGCCTCCCGGTAGTCGTCGTGCAGCGTGCTGATGTCCACCTCGCCGAGCGTGGCCATCAGGGCGTCCGCCAGGTCCAGTTCCGCGTCGCGGATGGCGACGGGGGTCTCCGGCGCCACCCCCTCGGGGGCGCGGATCTCGTCCGGCCAGAGGAGTCCGTGCATGGCGATCACGTCGTCCACGACCCTGAGCATCCCCAGCCGCTCGCGCCCTCGCAGCGCGTACTTCGCCACCGCCACCTTGTCGCTGCGCTTGAGCGCCTCCCGCAGCAGCGTGTACGGCTTGGCGGCCGGCACCCCGCTCGCGGAGAGGTAGTAGGCGGCGTCCATCTGGAGCGGGTCGATCTCCCCCGCCGGCACGAAGGCCACGATCTCGATCGTCTTCGCCGTCGGCAGCGGCAGGGAGGCCAGGTCCTCGTCGGTGATCGGGATCATGGTCCCGTCGGCGTCCTCGTACGCCTTGCCGATCTCCGCCTGGGAGACCTCCTCGCCGTCCAGCTCGCACACCTTGCGGTAGCGGATCCGGCCGCCGTCCTCGGCGTGGATCTGGCGGAAGGACACGGACCGGCTCTCGGTGGCGTTCACCAGCTTGATCGGGATGCTGACCAGGCCGAAGGAAATGGCGCCGTTCCAGATGGATCGCACGTTTCATCCCTTTCACACGAGATTCCCGGAAACATGGGATTCTCATCGTATGACGCCGATCACAGAGGTGGAGGGGCGGCGCCTGGCGCTCAGCAACCTGGACAAGATCCTCCACCCGGCCACGGGCACCACCAAGGGCGAGCTGCTGCACTACTACGCCACCGTCGGCACCGCGCTCCTGCCCCATCTGCGCGACCGCCCGGTCTCCTTCCTGCGCTACCCGGACGGCCCCGAGGGCCAGCTCTTCTTCACCAAGAACCCGCCGCCCGGCACGCCCGCCTGGGTGAAGACCACCCCGGTGCCGCGCTCCGAGGACCCGCGCGCCCGGCAGGTCATGATCCAGGACCTGCCCGCACTGATGTGGGCGGCCAACCTGGTGGTGGAGTTCCACACCCCGCAGTGGCGCTCCGACTCCCCCGCCGTCGCCGACCGCCTCGTCCTCGATCTCGACCCCGGGCCCCCCGCGACCGTCGTCGAGTGCTGCCGGGTGGCTCTCTGGCTGCGGGAGCGGCTCGCGGAGGACGGCCTGGAGGCGTTCGTGAAGACCTCCGGCGCCAAGGGCCTGCATCTGCTCGTACCGGTGGAGCCGACACCGTCCGACCAGGTCTCGGCGTACGCGAGACAGCTCGCCGTCCGGGCGGAGGCGGATCACCCCTCCCTGGTCGTGCACCGGATGGCACGGGCCCTGCGGCCGGGCAAGGTCTTCGTCGACTTCAGCCAGAACGCGGCCGCCAAGACCACCGCCACCCCCTACACCCTGCGGGCGCGGCCACGGCCGACCGTCTCCGCACCGGTGACCTGGGAGGAGGTCGAGGCGTGCGGGGAGCCCGAGGATCTCGTCCTGCTGATGGACGACATCGCGCCACGTCTTCAGCGGTACGGGGACCTGCTCGCCCCGCTCTTCGAACCCGCCCGGGCCGCACCCCTCCCAGCGCCGTCCTGACCGGCCGCTCTCCGAACCCGCCCGGCCCCGCCGGGTCCTGCCGGGAGCCGTCGCGCACCGTCCCGGCGTCGCGTCGCCTCAGGCGAAGTCGGCGGCGGACTCCTCGGGCGTCAGGTCCGGGCGCAGCCGCAGCCAGGACGGCTGGCGCAGCAGGCCGTTCCTGGTGCGGACGGCGTACCGGACCTCGCCCACCAGCCGCGGCACGACCCAGCGCGCCCCCGCCACCGGCGGCACCTCCGAGAAGGGGCAGTCCTCGATCTCGGCGGCGTGCAGCAGCCGGGCCAGGTCGGCGCGTTCGGACTCGCTCCAGCCGGTGCCCACGCTGCCGACGTAACGCAGCCCGCCGGCGTGACGCTGGCCCATGAGGACCGATCCCGGCAGGCCGGAGAGCCGTCCGCCGCCGGGCAGCCAGCCGCCGACGACGATGTCCGCGGTGCGCATGTTGCGGATCTTGATCCAGTTCTTCGAGCGCACCCCCGGTTCGTACCGGGAAGTGATCCTCTTGCAGAGGAGCCCCTCCAGGCCGTGCTCGCGGGTCGCCCTGAGCGCCGCCTCGCCGTGGCCCACCAGGGCGCGCGGCGTGGACCAGGCCGGGCCTTCCAGCGACAGCCCTTCGAGCTCCTCGCGGCGCCCCGTCCAGGGCAGCCCGGTGAGCAGCCGTCCGTCCAGGAAGACCAGGTCGAACAGGACGGCGTGCACCGGGTCGCTCACCGCCATCCGCCGCGCCCGGGCCGGCGAGCCCGCCAGGCCCATCCGGGGCTGGAGCCGGGCGAAGTCGCCGCGCCCGCTCGCGTCGAGCACGACGATCTCCGCGTCCAGCACCGCCGCCCGGCCGGCGGGCAGCGCCCGGGCCAGCGCCCCGAGCTCCGGATAGGCGGCGGTGACGTCCTCGCCGGAGCGCGAGCGCACCACGAGGCCGCCGTCCCCGCCGAGATAGAGCATCGCCCTTTGGCCATCTTGTTTGGTCTCGTAGGCCCACGCTGCGTCCCGCCCGGGGGGTGGCAGCGTGCCGGGCGTGGCGAGCATCGGCGCGATACGGGGCAGATCCACGGGTCAGTCCTCACCCCGAGCGGCCTCCGCTACTCCCGATCCGGGCCGATTCAGCCCTGGGACACACGGAAGGCACCCGGAAGCAGTGGTTCGAGCCGTCCCGTGCGCCGGCCGCGCCCCGGAGCAACTCCCCGGCCGCGCCGAGCGCGTGGCGCAAAGCATGCGCCCCGGGGGCGGTTCGTGGACCGCGTCCGGTCAGCGGGTCCTGGTTGTCGGGACCGTGGTGCACACTTGCTGCCTGGTACAGCGCTCACGGGGAAGGCGGCGGCCGCATGCTGACGGGGATCGAGGAGGTCGACTGGGCCTCGCTGGGCCATGCCTACGGCCCCGCGGACGATGTGCCGGGACTGTTGCGGGGACTCGCCTCCGCGGATCCGGCGGAGCGGGAGACCGCCCTCGACGCGATGTACGGCGCGGTCCACCACCAGGGCGACGTGTACGACTCGACGCTCGCCTGCATCCCCTTCCTGCTGGAACTCGTCGCCGATCCGAAGGTCCAGGACCGGGGCGGCATCGTCGAGTTGCTGACCAGCATCGGCGGGATCGACCTGAGCGGCGACGACGAGCTGGACCAACTGGATCCGGACGACGAGGAGTTCATCCCGGCCGCCAACTACGCGATGGCGGCGGCGGCCGTCGCCGCCGGAGCGGACGTCTTCCTCGGCCTGGTCGGCGACCCCGATCCCGAGGTGCGGCTGGCGGCCCCCTGCGCGCTCGCCTCGCTGCACCCCGACCCGGCGCACGTCCTGAGCCTGCTGCGGGAGCGGCTGACGGTCGAGTGCGACACGGAGGTGCGGCTCGCCCTGGTGGAGGCCGTCGGGCGGATCGCGCGGCGGCACGAGTCGCTGCGGGCGGAGACCGTCGAGTGGCTCGGCTGGCTCAGCCGCGCCGCGCAGGCGCCCGGCCTGCGGCTGGCGGCCCTGGCCCAGCTGGCCAGGTGCGCGCCGGGCGAGGTTCCGGACGACGTCGTGGAGCGGGTGACCTGCCTGCTGGACGAGGTGCGGACCGCGTCCGTCGAGCCGGTCCGCCCCGACAGCCCCCGGCCGTCGACGCCCACCCTGATCGGGCAGGTCCGCGAGCTGTTCGAGGACCGCGCCGCCGGCCGCCCGACCCCGTGGACCGACGAGCTGATGCGCACGCTCCACACCGCGCTCGACGATCGCGTCGACGACCGGATCGCGCTGGTCCTCTCCCAGCTGCGCAGCCCCGACCGGTCCCAGCGGGCGGACGCGATCTGGCTGTGCGGTGGGCTGATACGCGTATGGCGGGGGCGGTACGAGGAGGTGGTGCGGCTGGTCGGGGCGCAGCTCGCCGACCCGGATCCGCGGCTGCGCGAGGCCGCCGCGTCGTTCCTTGAGGGGCTGTTCGAGCTGACCGGCCCCGCGGTCGACGCCCTCGCCGGGTGGCTCGCCGCCCCGGGGCCCGGAGCTCCGGACGCCCGGGCGAGGGCGCTGCTGGCCCTCGCCAGGTCGGGCGACCCGCGGGCGGTGCCGCTGCTCGCCCGGGCTCTCGGGGAGCCCGAGGTGCGGCGCGACCTGCTGTACGCGGTGCCCACCCTGGGCCCCGCCGCGGTCCCGCTCGCCCCCGCGCTGCGCCGCCGCCTGGCCCGCGTCGAGCTGGACGACCGGCTCTACGACCACGCGGCGCCGCTGCTCTTCGCGCTCGCCTCGGTCCGGGGCGTGCAGGCGCTGCCCGAGGTGCTGCGGGTGCTGCGCGGGGCGCCGGCGAACCGCAGGGACTGGGTGCGGGAGGCGGCGCTGCGGGCGCTCGCGGCCTTCGGGCCCGCCGCCCGGGAGGCGCTGCCGGAGGTGCGGGAGCTGCTGGAGAGCGAGGCGGCCGCGGTCTCGGCCCAGGCGGCGCTCGCGCTCTGGTCCGTGGAGGGCGACCGGGGCGCCGTGCTGCCCGCCCTGGAGGCCCGGCTGTCGTCCGGTCTGCCGGACGCCGACCGCTGCGCCGCCGCGCGGGCCCTGGGTGAGATCGGTCCGGCCGCGGCCGGCGGCGCGCCGTCCCTGCTTCCCGGCCTCACGGCACGCGACCTGTGGGTGCGGGTGCGCAGCGCGACGGCCCTGTGGCGGGTCGCCGGGGACGTGGAGTCGGCGCTCCCGGTGCTCATGGCCGCCTGGGAGGAGAACCGGCACGCGCGCGTGGACATCGCCGAGTGCCTGGCGGAGATGGGCCCGGCCGCCGCGGCGGCGGAGGGGCTGATCCGTGCGGAGCTGACCCGGCGCCGCCGTCACAACGTGCGCGAGAGCGGCTTCAGCAGCCATGACGTCCACGAGGACGAGAAGCTGCTCACCTTCTGCCGTGCGGCGCTCGACCGGATGGAGCTGTAACAGCTCCGAGGCGACCCCCCAGGGCTCTGACCACGAAGCGGCGATGTCGGACGTTCGGCTTCGCGTCCGTCAGCGGTCGCGGCAAGGGTCCGCAGCCCGATGAGCACGCCCCCGCCGCCGCGCCCCAAGGCCCCGCCGGCCGAGGCCGTCGGGGCGGCGGGCTGCGGGCTGGCGGGTGCGGGCGGCCGGTCGCAGGGCGGGGGGTGGCGGGCGGCGGGCGGCCGGACGCGGGGCGGCAGGCTGCGAGCGGCGGTCACGGGGCGCCGCCGGCGCGGGACCTCGCCGCCCTCACCCCGGACGCGACCGCACGCCGACGCGGCGACGGCGGCTTCACGGCCGCCTTCCGGGTCCGCGAGATCCGGCGAGTAGACAAAAAGGACTTCCCTACGAATAAGGTCTACGGGAAGACCGACCGTCCCGAGCCCCGGTCGAACGCCTGCGCGGCCCGATCCGGGACGGTCACCGCACCGACGACATCGCCCTCTTCGCCGACCCGGTGAAGCGGCGAAGCCATCAGCCCCGAGGAGCAGTGTGAGAGCGCGCGGACGGCCGTTCGTCGCCGCCGTGGCCCTGGCCGCGGCGGCGCCGCTCGTGCTCTCCGGTTGCGGTGGCGTGGGCGGACTGGAGAGCGCCGGCCCCACGCGGACCGCCGTCGGCCCGGTCCGGCTCTGGCCCGACCTTCCGCCCGCGAGCGAGCCGCCCCTCGACTACGGCGAGACGGACACCCAGACCGTCCCCGGCATCAAGGCCCCCGACAACGACGTGCACCGCGTCGACGCCGTGGCCGTGGTCCGCGCCGAGGCGAACGCCCACCCCGACACCTACTCCGGCGCCGACGGCATGTACGAGGAGACGGCCCGGCAGATCGGCCGCTGCGCCACCGAGCCCACGAAGTGCCCGGTCATGCGGCCGTACTACCGCGACCTCACCGGCAACGGACGCGACGAGCTGATCGTCGGCATCCGGATGCCCGACCAGCAGGTCGGCCTGCGGGTCTATCTCGCCGAGAACGACACCCTCACCCGGATCATGTCCACCATCGATCAGGTCATCAGCGTCGAACTCGCGGGCCGGGACGTGATCGTGCGGGCCGCCTCGGCCGGGATTCCGGGGTACGAGTACCGCACCGCCTGGTCCTGGGACGAGCAGCAGCGCGCGATGCTGCCGGCCCGGGACGAGATCGTGCGCGTCAAACCGCCGGTCCCGTCACCCTCGCCGACCCCCGCGCCCCGTTTCGTGGAGCCGACGGCTCCCCCGTCCCCCTCGCCCCGCCCGTCCCCGCCCGCCGACGAGCTCTCCGGAGAGCCCCGGTGACCCGGCGTGCGAGGCCGCGCCTCCCCGCCTGGACCGCGACCCTCACCTGGAAGTCCACGGTCTTCATCGCGGTCATGTGCTGCGCCCTTGCGGCGCTGCTCGGCGCGCTCGTGCACGTATCGGTGGCCGGACAGACGGTGACCGACTCCAGGGAGAGGGCGCTGACCCGGCTCACCGCCGCCACCCGCGCCTACGAGGCGGGCGACCCGCTTCCCCGGTTCTCCGGGATCGACCCCGAGGGCCTGCCGGCCTCGCTGCGGGCCCTCGCCCTCCGGGGCGAGCACGGCACCATGGTCGCGGAGCACGAGGGCAGGCCGACGATGTGGGCGGCCGGTCCCGCGGACGGCCGCGCCCTCGCCGTCCAGCAGGACTACACGACGAGCGCCGAGACCATCGACGGGCTCGACCGCTCGATCCTGGGGTCCTCGGTCCTGGCGATCGGGGCCACGCTGCTGCTCGGCGCCTTCGCCGTCACCCGGGTCACCCGGCGGCTGCACCTGACCGCCCAGGTCGCCCGGCGGATCAGCGCGGGCGACCTCGACGCACGGGTCGACGACCCCCGGACGAAGGACCCTTCGCGCCCCCAGGACGAGGTGGCCACGGTCTCCGGGGCGCTCGACACGATGGCCTCCTCGCTCCAGGGCAAGCTGCAGACGGAACAACGCTTCACCGCCGATGTCGCGCACGAGCTGCGCACCCCGCTGACCGGCCTGTCGGCCGCCGCCGAACTGCTGCCGGAAGGCCGGCCCTCGGAGCTCGTACGCGACCGGGTGCGGGCGATGCGCGATCTGACCGAGGACCTGCTGGAGATCTCCCGGCTCGACGCCCGCAACGAGACGGTGGACCTGGCCGTGCACGACCTCGGCCCGCTCGCCCGAGGGGTGGTGCGCGCGTCGGGGACGGAAACCGAGGTGCGGGTCGTCCGCGACGCCACCGTCGAGACGGACAAGCGGCGGTTGGAGCGGGTCCTCGGCAATCTCCTCGCCAACGCGCACAAGCACGGCGCGCCGCCGGTGGTCCTGACCGTCGACGGCCCGGTCGTCACGGTGCGGGACCACGGCCCCGGATACCCCGAGTACCTCCTGGCGACCGGGCCGCAGCGGTTCCGTACGGAGAGCGGAGGCAAGGGGCACGGGCTCGGGCTCACGATCGCCGTGGGGCAGACCGAAGTGATCGGCGCGGAGCTGGTCTTCGGCGCGGCGCCGGACGGCGAGGGCGGCGCGCTGGCGAGGCTGACGCTGCCGGAGTACGTCTCCTTCGACGTGACGGAGACCGAGCCGGAGCCCTGACGGCACACCGTCACACATAAGGGATATAAGGGTTACCGCTTGCTACGTTGCGCACCATGACCGCAACGACGGCGGACGCTCCCCCGCCCGGGCCTCGCAACCCGAAGCGCCGCGGCGTGGAACTCTCCCTCCTCGTCTGCGCCGTCCTGATCTCCGTGCTCGGCTACGCCGACGTCGGCCTGGCCAGGAGCGGTGCCGTGCCGCCGGACGCCGTCCGCTACGGCGCCGGTCTGGGCGGGCTCGCGCTCCTCGCCCACCTGGCCGTCCGTTTGCGCGCCCCGTACGCCGATCCGCTGCTGCTGCCCATCGCCGTCCTGCTCAACGGACTCGGCCTGGTGCTGATCTACCGGCTGGACCTGGAGACCCCCCACGACCAGGCGGCCTTCACCCAGCTGGTCTGGTCGACGCTCGGGGTGGCCCTCTTCATCGCCGTCGTCGTCCTGCTGCGCGACCACCGGGTGCTCCAGCGCTACGCGTACCTGTCGATGGCCAGCGCGCTCGCCCTGATGCTGGTGCCGATCTTCTTCCCGGCCGTGAACGGGGCCAAGATCTGGATCCGGATCGGCGGACTCTCCTTCCAGCCGGGCGAGTTCGCCAAGATCCTGCTGGCCGTGTTCTTCGCCGCCTACCTCGCGGCGAACCGCAACGCGCTCGCCTACACCGGCCGCAGGATCTGGAGGCTCCAGTTCCCCACGGGCCGGGTGCTCGGGCCGATCGCCGCGATCTGGGCGCTGAGCGTGGGCGTCCTGATCCTGGAGAGGGACCTCGGCACCTCGCTGCTCTTCTTCGGACTCTTCGTGATCATGCTGTACGTGGCGACCGGCCGGACCGGCTGGATCGCCGTCGGGCTGCTCCTGGCCGCCGTCGGGGCGTTCGCCGTCGGCTCCCTGGAACCCCATGTGCACAGCCGGGTCGAGGACTGGCTGAACCCCTACGCCTCCATCGAGGCCGGCGACGGACCGGGCCAGCTCGCCCAGTCCCTCTTCTCCTTCGCCGCCGGCGGGGTCCTCGGGTCCGGTCTCGGGCTCGGGCACTCCATCCTGATCGGATTCGCCGCCAAGTCCGACTTCATCCTCGCCACGGCCGGCGAGGAGCTCGGCCTGGTCGGACTGACCGCGCTCTTCCTGCTGTACGCGCTGCTCGTCGCCCGCGGCTACCGGGCCGGACTCTCGCTGCGCGACCCCTTCGGCCGCCTCCTCGCGATCGGCCTCGCCTCCATCCTGGCGCTGCAGGTCTTCGTGATCGCCGGCGGGGTGATGGGCCTGATCCCGCTGACCGGGATGCCCATGCCCTTCCTCGCGCAGGGCGGCTCGTCCGTCGTCACCAACTGGGTCATCGTGGCGCTGCTGATCCGCGTCAGCGACTCGGCCCGCGCCCCGCTCCCCGACGCCGTCGAGACCGGGGTCGTCGCCCCGGTCGTGGAGGACGCCCGGTGATCCCCTACATCCGCCGCGCGGCCGCGCTCTGCCTCGTCCTCCTGGTGGCGCTCCTGGTGAACGCCGTACGGGTCATGGTCCTCCGGGCCGACGAGCTGGACGAGAACCCCGCCAACCGGCGCCCGGCCATCGCGCGTTGGGAGCAGCCGCGAGGCGCGATCCTCGTCGACGGGCGACCGGTGACCGGCTCACGGGACAGCGGGCAGCAGCTGCGCTACGAACGGACGTACAGACAGGGGCCGCTGTACGCGCCGGTGACCGGCTACGCGTCCCAGACGTACGGCACCGCGTTCGTCGAGAGCGCCGAGGACGGCATCCTCGCCGGCACGAGCGCGCTGCTCGCCCCCCTGCCGTTCTGGAACGACATCACCCGGGGCCGGCAGCCGGGCGGGAAGGCCGTGACCACCGTCCGGGCCTCGATGCAGGAGGCCGCCTACCGGGGGCTCGGCGGGAAGCGCGGGGCGGTCGCGGCGATCGAGCCGTCGAGCGGGCGGATCCTGGCCCTGGTCTCCTCGCCCTCGTACGATCCCGGGCTGCTCTCGGGAACCGGGCGGAAGGTCGAGGAGGCGTGGGCGCGACTGAACTCCTCGCCGAACCAGCCGATGCTGAACCGCGCGATCCGGCAGACCTATCCCCCCGGATCGACCTTCAAGATCGTGACCGCGGCGGCGGCGCTGGACGCGGACGTGGTGACGGACGTCGACGCGCCGACGGACACCCCGGACCCCTTCGTGCTGCCGGGCACGCGACAGGTCCTCCCGAACGCCACGAAGGGGTGCGGGAACGCCTCGCTGGCGTACGCGATCCAGTGGTCCTGCAACACGGTGATGGCCGGGCTCGGAGTGGAGGTGGGCCTGACGGGGATGGTCGACGCGGCGGAGAGGTTCGGCTTCGACGACACGCGCCTGGAGGTCCCCGCCTGGGTCGCGAGGTCCAACTTCGACACGGACATGAGCCCCGACCAGCTGGCACTCTCGTCGATCGGCCAGTTCAACACGACGGCGACCCCGCTGCAGATGGCGATGGTGGCGGCGGCGGTCGCCAACAACGGGGAGATCGCCCACCCGTATCTGGTCGAACGGACGACGACGTCCGGCGGCACCACGGTGGACACCACCGGCCGCCGCAGCTACCGGCAGGCGATGCGCCCCTCGACCGCCGCCCAGCTGCAGCGGCTGATGGTCAGGGCGGTCGAGGAGGGCACGGGCGGCAACGCCGCCATCCCCGGGGCGCGGGTCGGCGGCAAGACCGGCACGGCCCAGCACGGCCTCGGCAACACCGGGACGCCGTACGCCTGGTTCATCGCCTGGGCGCAGGCCGCGGACGCGGCCCAGCCCGCGGTGGCGGTGGCGGTCGTCATCGAGGACGCGGAGGCCAGCCGTACGGACATCAGCGGCGGCGGCAGCGCGGCGCCGATCGCCCGGGCGGTGATGGAGGAGGCGCTGCGCCCCGCCCCGTCCGCGGGTGTCAGCTGATCGGCTTGCGGATCTCCGCCCGGATCTTCGCCGTGATCTCGGCGAGCTCGGCCAGGTCGATGTCCTTCGGGTCGGCGGTCGCCTGCTCGGGGGTGACCCGGGCCACCGCGGCGGCGGTGTTGTCGTCGCCCCAGGCGCACATGGGGAGCGTGGTCGTGGCCAGGCCGTCCTTCGACGTGGTGACCTGGCAGCTGATGGTCACGCCGTACCCGGCGGGGGTGAAGTCCTTGGGCCGGACGACGAGTGTCGAGCCCTTCTCGGTGGCGGCGCCCTTGAGGATGGACGACCGGGTGAGCTCGGCGTTCTTGATCCGTCCGTGCATCC
The DNA here is from genome assembly GCF_040653355.1 of Streptomyces sp. NPDC047971. Lineage (NCBI taxonomy): Bacteria > Bacillati > Actinomycetota > Actinomycetes > Kitasatosporales > Streptomycetaceae > Streptomyces > Streptomyces sp. NPDC047971. The sequence continues at coordinate 209,919 of NZ_JBEZNW010000006.1, forward strand.
CGGAGACGACGAGGGCGGAGTCGTCCTCGCCGCTGTACTGCCCGACCGCCGCCTCGGCGTCCTTGACGGTGAGGTCGGGCGTGTCCTCGATCTCCTTGCCCTCGGTCTCGGACAGGTCGGCGACCAGCGTGTACTCGCCGGCGAGCAGGGTCTTGGGGACGACCAGCCGGTGCGTCGCCTCGGGGAAGGAGCCGGTGACACCGGAGAGCCCGGCGACCACTCCGTAACCGATACCGCCGACCAGGACCAGGGAGCCGACGACGATGGCCACGATCGCCCCGGCCGACAGCCCCTTCTTCGGCGGCGGCCCCATGGACGGCTGCCCCCACGCTCCCGCGCCCGGCCCCTGGTACTGCGGCGGCACACCCTGCTGGGGGAAACCCTGCGGCGGGAAGCCCTGCTGGGGGAAGCCCTGCGGAGCCCCGAACGCTCCCGGCTGCTGCGGGGGCGGCACCGGGCCGCCGTACGGGTGGTGGGGCGGCTGGTGCGGCGAAGGCGGCATGGTCATGCCGGGCACGCTACGTCACCGGTCCGAACGCCCGGGCCCCGGGTCCGTCCCGGCCTCACGCCTCGGGCGACCGTCCCGGCCTCACGCCTCCGGGCGACCGCCCCGAACTTCCCGGCCACACCTCCGCCACCCGCCCCGACTCTCGCGCTACGCCTCCGCCGCGCCCCGCGCGATCGCCTCGTCGACCTCCGCGATCCGCTCCCCCTCCTCCGCCGCGAAGCGCTCACGGTCCAGCGCCTCGGCCACCTCCTCGTCCTGGGTCATCAACAGGTCCAGGTTCGAGTCGCCGAGGTCGAAGACGCCCATGTCCAGGTACGCCTGCTGCAGCCGCTCGCCCCACAGGCCGATGTCCTTCACGCACGGGACGATCCGGCTGAACAGCAGCTTGCGGAAGAGGTGCAGGAACTCGCTCTGCTCGCTGAGCTCCTCCGCCTCCTTCTTCGGGATGCCGAAGTTCTCCAGCACCTCGACCCCGCGCAGCCGGTCCCGCATCAGGTAGCAGCCCTCGATCACGAACTCCTCGCGCTCGCGCAGTTCCGCGTCCGACAGCTGCTTGTAGTAGTCGCGCAGCGCCATCCGGCCGAAGGCCACGTGGCGGGCCTCGTCCTGCATCACGTACGCCAGGATCTGCTTCGGGAGCGGCTTGTCCGTCGTGTCGCGGATCATCCCGAAGGCGGCCAGCGCCAGCCCCTCGATGAGGACCTGCATCCCGAGGTACGGCATGTCCCAGCGCGAGTCGCGCAGGGTGTCGCCGAGCAGGCCCTGGAGGTTGTCGTTGATCGGGTAGAGCATCCCGACCTTCTCGTGCAGGAAGCGGCCGTAGATCTCCGCGTGCCGTGCCTCGTCCATCGTCTGGGTCGCCGAGTAGAACTTGGCGTCCAGGTCCGGGACCGACTCCACGATCCGGGCGGCGCAGACCATCGCGCCCTGCTCGCCGTGGAGGAACTGGCTGAACTGCCAGGAGGCGTAGTGCCTGCGCAGATCGCCCTTGTCCTTCTCGGTCATCATCGCCCAGTGGCGCGTGCCGTGGAGGGTGAGGACGTCGTCAGGGGTGCCGAGCGGGTCGTACGGGTCGACCTCCAGCTCCCAGTCGATGCGGGTGGCGCCGTCCCACTGCTTGTCCTTGCCCTTCTGGTAGAGGGCGAGGAGTCGCTCGCGGCCGTCCTCGTACTCCCAGCTGAAGCGGGCCTCCCCGGCCGCGGGGACGTTCCAGAGGGGTTCCCTCGTGGCCTTCACGTAGAGGTCGTGCGTCGACACTGACGACTCCTTCGCTCGCCGAACGTGCTCCTTCCGGCAGGCTCACACGTTGGTAGACAGACGGTCAACAAGTAGTGCGCAAGGGATTGACGACCTTACTGACGGGGAGTCTCATAAGTGCTGACCCAGGTAACTCGACCGTGTGCACAGCGAGGTGTCTCTCCGTCATGACCACTCGGACCGAGCACGACTTCACCCTCATCCGGGACGCCCTCGGCCCCCTGCGCGACCGGGAGCAGGTCGCCGCGCGGCTTCTCGAGTCCTCCCTGAAGCACTCCTTCGACCCGGAGACCGAACTCGACTGGGAGGCCCCGATCGAGGACGGCAAGTGGTTCTGGCCGCCCGAGCTCGTCTCCCTCTACGACACCCCGCTGTGGCGGAGGATGTCCGAGGAGCAGCGGATGGACCTCGCCCGCCACGAGGCCGCCTCGCTGGCCTCGCTGGGCATCTGGTTCGAGATCATCCTGATGCAGCTGCTCGTCCGGCACATCTACGACAAGTCCCTCACCAGCAACCACGTGCGCTACGCGCTCACCGAGATCGCCGACGAGTGCCGGCACTCGATGATGTTCGCCCGGATGATCCAGAAGGGCGGCGCACCCGCGTACCGGGTCCCGCGGATCTACCACAACCTGGCCCGGGTCCTGAAGACCGTCTCCACCACCCCCGGCTCCTTCGCGGCCACCCTCCTCGGCGAGGAGATCCTCGACTGGATGCAGCGTCTGACCTTCCCGGACGAGCGCGTCCAGACCCTGGTGCGCGGTGTGACCCGCATCCACGTCGTCGAGGAGGCACGCCATGTCCGTTACGCCCGGGAGGAGCTGCGGCGCCAGATGGTGACCGCGCCCCGCTGGGAGCAGGAGTTCACCCGGCTCAGCTGCGGCGAGGCAGCCCGCGTCTTCTCCACCTGCTTCATCAACCCCCAGGTGTACGAGAACGTCGGCCTGGACCGCCGCCAGGCCCTCGCCCAGGTCCGCGCGAGCGGGCACCGCCGGGAGGTCATGCAGTCCGGCGCGAAGCGGCTGACGGACTTCCTCGACGACATCGGGGTCCTGCGGGGACCGGGCCGGCGGCTGTGGAAGTCCTCCGGGCTGCTGGCGTGAGCGGCACCCCGCGCGGGGCGGCCCCGGGATGCGGCGCCGGTTCCGGTGCGGGCGCCCGCCCGCACCGGCCGCCCCGGCCGGGCGGTGGAGCCGCGCGTCGATGCGGCCCTCCTGCCCGTCACCTCGCGGAGCTACCCTGCGAGGCATGACCAGTGCCGCCTCGCCCGCGTACCGCCGGCTCAGCGTCGAGGAACGACGGCTGCAGCTCCTCGCCGCCGCCCTGACGCTCTTCGCCCACCGGGCTCCGGACGAGGTCTCCCTCGACGACGTCGCCGAGGCGGCCGGCGTCTCACGGCCGCTCGTCTACCGCTACTTCCCCGGCGGGAAGCAGCAGCTGTACGAGGCGGCGTTGCGCTCCTCCGCCGACGCCCTGGAGCGGTGCTTCTCGGAGCCCCCCGCCGGTCCGCCGACCGAGCGCCTCGGCAGGGTGCTCGACCGCTACCTCGCCTTCGTCGACCAGCACGACGCCGGGTTCAGCGCGCTCCTCCAGGGCGGGAGCGTCGCCGAGACCTCCCGTACGACGGCGATCGTGGACGAGGTGCGGAGGGCCGCGGCCGAGCAGATCCTCGTGCACCTGGGGGTGGACGCCCCCGGCCCCCGGCTGCGGATGATGGTCCGCACCTGGATCGCGGCGGTGGAGGCGGCTTCGCTGATCTGGCTCGACGAGGGCAAGCAGCCGCCCGCCGCCGAGCTGCGGGACTGGCTCGTCGACCATCTGATCGCGCTGCTCGCCGCCACGGCCGCGACCGACGAGGAGACGGCGGCGGTCGTCAAGCGGCTCCTCGCACAGGAGCGCCCGCAGGGACCGGTAGGCACCCTCGCGCTCCGAGTGACCCCCGTGGTGAGCGAGGCGGCACACCTCATATGAGACTGGTGGCGTGAGAAGCGAGAACACCCCCTTCCGTGGCGGCCCCCTCGACGGCCGGGTCCTGCCCGTCCTCGTCGGCCCCACCGGACATCCGCCGAAGTGGTACGAGGTGCCCGTGCCGGACGCCGACGGCGGGCCACCGACCGTCCACGCGTACCGGCGCGAGCCGGCCGGGCACACCAAGCGGCTCGGGATCCAGCGCGGCTGGGTCTACGAGTACGCCCCCGAGGGGCGGGAACGCCACGAACTGAAGTGGCCCTGGTCCAAGCCGAACGGGTGAGCCGCTTAGGCCGAATCGCCCCTTCATGGGCTCATCGCACCATCCCGCGCGCTCATCATCTCCCTGGAGGTGATGACGTGTCAGGAAGGCTGCTGCGCACGGTGTGCACGGGGGTGCTGGTCGCCGCGACGACCCTTGCGGGGCTGCCGTCGGCGACCGCGGACGATCCGGCGGACGCGCCGGCCGAGACCCCGGCCGAGGCGTCGTCGGCCCCGCCGGTCGACCCGCCCGCCGAAGACCCGCCTGCCGACGACGCACTCCCGGAGGCGCCGACGGGTTCGGCTCCGAGCACCACCACGGACCCGGCCGACGGCACCCCCCTCGACGACGCCGCCGAACTCCCGCCCCCGGGAGGCGACTCCGTCGCCGCCCTCCTCACCCGACTCCAGACCCTCTACCGCCGGGCCGAGCAGGCCACCGAGAGTTTCAACGCCACCGACGAGGACCTACGGCTCCAGACCGCCGACACCAAGAAGGTCACCGCCGCCCTCACCGCGGCCCGCAAGGCGCTCACCGAGGGCCGTGACGCGGCCGGGAGGCTGGCGCGCGAGCAGTACCAGGGCCGCTCGGAGATCTCCGGATATCTGCGGCTGCTGCTCGCGAAGGAGCCCCAGCACGCCCTGGACCAGCACCATCTGATGGCCCGTGCGGCCCGCGACCGGGCCGGTACCCTCTCTCGCCTCGCCGAGGCGGAGAAGAAGGCGGACGCCCTCGCGAGCCGCTCGCGCCAGGCCCTGGACCGGCAGCAGTCGCTCGTCGCGCGGCAGCGGAAGCAGCGGGACGACGTCCAGATGAAGCTGAAGGACGTCCAGAGGCTGCTCGCCACGCTCTCTCCCGACCGGCTCGCCCGGCTGACGGAGCTGGAAAGGACGCAGACCGCGGGGGCGCAGCGCGAACTCCTCGACTCGGGCGTCCTCGACACCGGCCTGACCCCGTCGCGGGAGGGCGGGGAGGCGCTGAGGTACGCGGTACGGCAGATCGGCAAGCCGTACGTGTGGGGCGCCGAGGGACCGGAGTCGTACGACTGCTCGGGGCTGACCTCGCAGGCATGGGCGAGCGCCGGCCGGGAGATCCCGCGGACCAGCCAGGAGCAGTGGCGGACGCTCCCGAGGGTGTCCCTCGGGGAGCTGCGCCCCGGCGATCTGGTGGTCTACTTCCCCGAGGCCACGCACGTGGCGATCTACCTCGGCCACGGTCTGGTCGTGCAGGCACCGCGCCCGGGAGCGAAGGTCAAGGTCTCCCCGATCGCCGCCAACCCGCTCCTGGGCGCCGTCCGCCCCGACCCGGGCCTCCCGGGCCTGGAGACGTACGCGCCGCCCGCGCTCCCGGAGGGAGCGACGGACGGCTCGGACGAGGGCTTCGATCAGCCCTGAGTCACCGACGCCAGGTAGGCGGACGTCTTCTCCGGCTCGTAGAAGAAGTTCTCGAAGTCGGCCGGGTCGTTGAAGCCGTTCGCGAAGCGGTCGGCGACCGGCTGGAGCTGGCCGGCGGCGCCGATCAGGTTCAGGACGTGCTCCGGCGGGACACCGAGCATGGCGTTCGTCCACTTCGTGACGTGCTGCGCGGTGTTCCAGTAGCGGTCGAACGTGGCCTGCATCCACGCCTCGTCGAAGGGCTTGTCGCCGTTCTCGACGATCGAGGCCAGGTAGGCGGCCGCGCACTTGGAGGCCGAGTTCGAACCCTGTCCGGTGATCGGGTCGTTGGCGACGACGACGTCCGCGACGCCGAGGACCAGGCCGCCGCCGGGCAGGCGGCCGATCGGCTTGCGCACGGTCGGCGCGTACCGGCCGGCCAGCGTGCCGTTGGCGTCGGTCAGCTCGACCTTGGTCGCCCGCGCGTACTCCCAGGGCGTGAACTTCTCCATCAGCTCCAGCGTGAGGGAGAGGTGCTCGGAGGGGTCCTTGACGCCCTGGAAGACGTCGAGGGGGCCGCCGGGGATCCCCTCCCAGAAGAGGATGTCGGCACGGCCGGAGGTCGTCAGGGTCGGCATGACGAAGAGCTCGCCGACGCCCGGGACCAGGTTGCAGCGCACGGCGTCGAAGTCCGGGTGCTCGGGGCGCGGGCCCAGGCCGTGGACGTAGGCGACGGCCAGCGCGCGCTGCGGCTCGGCGTACGGGGAGCGGGACGCGTCCCGGCCGAACATGGAGACCAGTTCGCCCTTGCCGGCGGAGACCAGCACCAGGTCGTACGTGCGGGAGAAGAAGTCCAGGTCGGAGACTGCCGCGCCGTGGATGACGAGCTGGCCGCCGCGCTGGGCGAAGGTCTCCATCCAGCCGGCCATCTTCACCCGCTGGTCGACCGACTGCGCGTACCCGTCGAGCCTGCCCACCCAGTCGATGACCCGGCTGGAGTCCGGGGCCGCCACGGAGACGCCGAGGCCCTCGATCCGCGGGGCCTGGGACTCCCAGAAGTTCAGGGCGAGGTCCCGCTCGTGCTGGAGCGCGGTGTCGAACATGCACTGGGTGGACATGACCCGGCCGGACCGGATCTCGTCCGCCGTGCGATTGGACATGAGGGTGACTTCGTACCCCTGCGACTGCAGTCCGAGAGCGAGCTGGAGACCGGACTGACCGGCTCCGACGATGAGTATCTTCCGCATGGCGGGTTCCTAACGCGTTATTCGGGGGTGGCTTCGAGCGCGTGCGCGACCATCGCGAGCAGCGACTCGATGACGCTGTACCGCTTGCGCGCGTCCATGATCACGACCGGCACGTGCGGGGGCACCGTGAGGGCCTCCCGGACGTCCTCGGCCTCGAACGCCTCGGTGCCCTCGAAGTGGTTGACCGCGACGATGTACGGCAGCCCGCAGCTCTCGAAGTAGTCGAGCGCGGGGAAGCAGTCGGTCAGCCGACGGGTGTCGGCGAGCACGATCGCGCCGATCGCGCCGCGCACCAGGTCGTCCCACATGAACCAGAACCGCTGCTGTCCCGGGGTACCGAAGACGTACAGCACGAGGTCCTCGGCGAGGGTGATCCGGCCGAAGTCCATCGCCACGGTCGTGGTGAGCTTGTCGGGCGTGTCGGAGAGGTCGTCGGTCTCCTCGCTGGCCCGGGTCATCAGGGCCTCGGTCTGCAGCGGAGTGATCTCCGAGACGGCCCGGACGAAGGTCGTCTTGCCGACCCCGAAGCCACCCGCGACGACGACCTTGGTCGCGATCGGGGCCCGGGTGTGGTCGAGCTGCCAGTCCTGGGCGCCCTCTTCGGTGCGGGTACCGGGGGCTTCGGGCTGGGCCGGTATCCCGGCGAGCGGCGGGGCAGCGACCTCAGAGACGGCGGAGTCCACTCAGCACCCTTTCGAGCAGCGCGCGGTCGGGCTGGCCGGTGCCGTGACCGGTCCCGTACACGCGGATCTTTCCCTGGTCGGCCAGGTCGCTGAGCAGCACCCGGACGACACCCAACGGCATCTTCAGGAGGGCCGAGATCTCCGCGACGGTACGCATCCGACGGCAGATCTCGACGATGGCCCGCATCTCCGGCATCAGCCCGCGGGCCCGCCCGCCGTTCGTCAGCGCCTTCCGCTCGGGCGACGCCTCCAGCGCCGCGACGAAGGTCTCGACGAGCAGGACGTGGCCGAAGCGGGTACGGCCGCCGGTGAGCGAGTACGGGCGCACGCGCGCCGGGCGCCGGCCGTCGCCGCGCAGGGGCAGCTTGTGGGCGTGGGATGCGGACGTCACTGGGTGCTCTCCAACGATTTGCGCAGCTCACTGCGGAGTTCGGGGGTGAGTACATGTCCGGCGCGTCCGACGAAGAGCGCCATGTGGTACGCCACGACACTCATGTCGCAGTCGGGGTCGGCATGCACCCCGAGCAGCGAACCGTCGCTGATCGACATGACGAAGACGCTGCCCTCGTCCATCGCCACCATGGTCTGCTTGACGCCGCCGCCGTCCATCAGCCGTGCCGCGCCGACGGTGAGGCTGCCGATGCCCGAGACGATGGTCGCGAGGTCGGCACTGGACCCGCGCGGGCCCTTGGCGCGGCCCTCGGTGGGAGTGGCGGCCTGCGCTGCCGGGTCGGACGAGAGCAGCAGCAGCCCGTCGGACGAGACGACGGCGACCGAGCGGAGCCCTGGCACCTCCTCGACGAGGTTGCCCAGCAGCCACTGCAGGTTGCGGGCTTCCCTGCTCAGTCCGAATGTTCCGGTCGCAGTCAACTGCGTGCCTCCTCGACTGTGTCCCCCGTCTTCTCCTCGGTACCTGCGGTCTGTGTCTGTACGGCTTCGATCTCCGCCTCGACGTCTCGGCGCCCCTCTTCCGCCCCCCGGTGGAAGCCGCCGAGCCTGCGCCGCAGCTCCTCGGCGTCGATCGCGCCCGCACGCGGGGCGGCGGGCGCGTCGGCCTGCTGGACGATCTGGGGCGTGCGCTTGGGCAGCCCCTTGTCCGTGAGGCGCTGGGCGGCCGGCTCGGTCTCCTCGGCCGCCCGCTCGTGCGTGTCGGGCTCGGGCGGCGGGTCGGGGAGACGGACCTGGAGGGTCGTCTCGGCCGCCGTGGGCTCGGGCTCCGTCTTGTCCGCCACGGGCTCGGGCCCGGCCGGCACGGGGTCGGGCCCGGCCGGCACGGGGTCGGGCCCGGCCGGCACGGCGGGGTCCGGGCCGACGGCCGACTCGCGCTCGGCCGCCGTGGGCTCGGGTGCCGTGGGCTCGGCCGCCGTGGGCTCGGGTGCCGTGGTCGCGGGCACCTCCGCCCCGGGTGCCGTGGTCGCGGGCGCCTCGGTCGCGGGCACCTCCGCCCCGGGTGCCGTGGTCGGGGGCACCTCCGCCCCGGGTGCCTCCGTGGCCGGTTCCGCCGCGGCCTCGGCCTCGGCCTCGGCGAACGCCTGCTCCGCGGCCTCCACCAGGGGATCCCGGGTACGGGACGGCAAGGCGTTGGAGTTCGCCTCGGCGACCGAGCCCGGAAGGTTCAGCGTGGGCGCCGCCCCGGCGACCGGGACCACCGGCGGGACCGCGGTGGGCGGGGCCGTCGGCAGCAGCGGCAGCGGCAGCACGACCACGGCCGCGATGCCGCCCTGCTTCTGCTCCCGCAGCTGCACGCGTACGCCGTGGCGGGCGGCGAGCAGCGCGGTGACCCGGATGCCGAGCCCCTCCCCCGCGATGTCGCCGGGGTCGGCCTCGGCGAGCCGCGCGTTGAGCTCGGCGAGCCGGGACTCGGTCATGCCGATGCCCTCGTCCTGGACGGAGAGCATCACCTCGCCGCTCTCCAGGAGCCAGCCGGAGAGCTGGACCTGTGCGTCGGGCGGCGAGAAGGACGTGGCGTTCTCGAGGAGTTCGGCGACCAGGTGGCTGAGGTCGTCCGCGGCGAAGCCGGCGACCTGGGCGTGCGGCGGCAGGGACTGGATGGTCACCCGCTCGTAGCGCTCGATCTCGCTGACGGCGGCGCGCAGCACGTCGACGAGCGGGACCGCTCCGGGGTGGCCGTGGACGTGCTCGTGACCCGCGAGGACCAGGAGGTTCTCGCTGTGCCGGCGCATGACGGTCGCCATGTGGTCGAGCTTGAAGAGGGTGGCCAGCCGGTCCGGGTCCTGCTCGCGCTCCTCCAGCTTCTCGATCACCCCGAGCTGACGCTCCACGAGACCGAGGCTGCGCAGCGAGAGGTTGACGAAGGTGTGGTGGACGGTGTGCCGGAGGCGTTCGAGTTCGGCGGTGAGGAGGGCGGTGTGGCCCTGGAGTTCGGCGCGCTGGTCGGCCAGCTCGGCGGTGAGGGCCTCGCGGGCGCCGGTCAGGTCGGCGCGCTCGCTGTCGAGCCGCTCGGTGCGCCTGGCGAGGTCGGCCAGCTTGCCCTGGAGGGTGTTGAGGGACCGTACGACCTGGGCGAACTCGTCGTTGCGGCCGGTGAAGCGGACCGGCTCCTCGGCCTCCGGGGCGGCGGCGAGCCGCGCGGCGCCGATGCGCACCACGGCGAGCGGGCGGGTCAGGGTGCGGGCCACGAAGGTGGAGATGCCGACCGCGACCAGCAGACAGCCGCCCAGGAAGGCGATGCGCAGTTCGAGGGCGGTGACGTCGTCGTCGCGGAGCTGGGTCAGCCGGGCGACCTGCTCGGTGGAGAGCGCCGACTCGACGCCGCGCATCTGCTCGATGCGGGCGGAGAGGGCGGCTTCCAGCTTCTCGGGGTCGGTGCCGCGCTCGGACGCGCTGAGCGTCGGCTGGTCGGTGAGACCGGTCAGGAAGCGCTCGGCGCTCTTGACGTCGGGGCCCGTCACGGTGCCGGCGAGGGAGTCCCGCCCGGCGGCCGTGGCGGCCTGGTCGAAGTCGGCGAGGGCGCCCAGTTCGCGGACCCGGGCCTGCTGGGCGGCGGCCGTCAGCGCGTTGCGGGCCCGGTCGGCCTCGTCGGCTCCCTCGGCCTCGTCGGGCACGTAGGTGCCGGTCTCCGGGTCGTAGGTCGTGGTGCCCGGGGCCTCGGGCTGGGGGACGGCGAGGGCGGCGAGCAGGAGTCCGCGGGTCGCCGCCGCCTGCTCGACGGCGCGGCCGAGGGCGGCAGGGGCGCGGGTGGCCTCCGCGGCGCGGGCGGGGGTCTGTTCGGCGAGCTCGTCGGCGAGGTCCTGGAGCTTGGCGATGACGTCCGAGTACGCCTTGTGGGCTTCCAGGGCGGTGCCCTTGCCGGTGAGCGCGGTACGGCGGACGGCCGGAAGGTCCGCGAGGTCCCTGCGCAGTTCGGCGGAGGCGGCGGGCTTGATCTCGTCGATCTGCCGGTCGACGCGGGTGGAACGCGCGCTGGTGACCTGCCGCTTCTTCGCGCTGTCGCCCTTCTGCTCGTCCCGGCCGGCGGCGATGTAGGCGACGACCTCGTCGCGCTCGTCGGCGAGCGAGTGGGCGAGGGTGACGGCCTGGCGGTCGAGCTCGGCCAGGGTGACCAGGTTCTGGGCGTCGGTCAGTTCGCCGGAGACGGTGAGGATCGCGGGGGCGCCGGCGGCGAGGACGGTGACGCCGACGAGGGCGACGCCGGCGACCAGCCTGTTGCGGACGCGCTTGGGCCGGCCCGCGGGGACGCCGGTGGTGGCGCCGCTCTCGGGGCTCGTGGCTCCGCCTGTGGTCAGCGGGTCACCGGGGCCCTGGCTCCGCGTGCCGCTGTTGCTCCGAGGCCGCTTCTTCTGCACCGGTGCTCGCATTCTCGACTCGTCGACCCATGAAGCAGAGGTGACGACCGGTCACATCTCAGAGCGCCCCCACCCCTGGTACGGCTTCCGACCATTCCAGCGCTTTTGGGAAGGGGACGCGCATCGGCCGCTCCGCCACCCGAACGAGTGAACAACACTCCCGAGTTGGCGAACAACTCCGCGCGAGGACCTTCACCGGCCCGTTCGGTGTGCCGGTTGGATCTTCCGTGCGGGCTTTGGCAGGATGCCCGCCCGCAGCTTCCCGGAGGCCCCCCTTCCGCCCCGCGTGCGCCCCATGGAGGTTCGGTACGGCCCGGATCCGGCCATTTGGAGGCCGTGTGAAGGAGTCATGCAGGCTTTCCGGAGCGGGGGCAGACTGGGGATCATGCGCACCGAAGCGGCCACCCTCCCCGGCAACCCCGAACGCCCTAATGAGGACTGGGTGGCGACGGCTCTCCCCGCGTACGGCGGGGGCGGGACGGTCGTGGTGCTGGACGGGGTCACACCACCGGCGGGCGACGACGGCTGCGTGCACGACGTGCCCTGGTTCACCGCCCGGCTGGGCGGGGCTTTGACCGAACTATCCGCTTCGCGAACCGATATGACGCTCTCCGGGATCCTGGCGCTGGCAATCCGGCGCACCGCGGACGGCCATCGGGAGACCTGTGACCTTTCTCACGTCCGTACTCCACAGGCGACCGTCGCGATGGCCCGCTGGGACGCGGACCGGGTCGAGCATCTGGTCCTCTCCGACGCCGCGCTGCTCCTGGAGGCGCCGGACGGTTCGGTGCGGGCGGTGCTCGACGACCGGCTCGACCGGGTCCCGGACGAGATCCGCCGTTCCCTGGCGGCGACGGACCGGCTGCGCAACCAGGAGGGCGGCTTCTTCACGGCGGCCGCCGACCCGGACGTCGCACGACGTGCCGTGACGGGGACGACGCCCCGCGCCGCCGTACGGGCCGTGGCGGCCCTCACCGACGGCGCGACACGGTGGGTGGACCTGTTCGCGGAGGGCGACTGGGCCGACTGCTGCGGGGTGCTGCGGGAGGAGGGCCCGCGCGGGCTGCTCACCCGGGTCCGGGCCCGGGAGACGGCCGACGCGGCGGCGGGCGGCATGCCTCGCCGGAAGACGCACGACGACGCGACCGCCGCCTACGCGGTCCTCTGACGGTCTGCCACGGCCGGTCAGCTCTCCGCGCGGGTGTTGAGCTGATGGAGGAGGCGGGCCAGTTCGGCGACCTCGCCCCGGTCCCAGTCCGCGAGCTTGCGGACGTACCGTCCGCGCCGCGCGTCCCGTACCCGGCGGAAGCGCAGGCGCCCCTCCTCCGTGAGCCGGACCAGCGAGGCGCGCCCGTCGGCGGGGTCGGGGTCGCGGGCGACGAGGCCGAGCTCCTCCAGGGCGCGCAGTTGGCGGCTCATCGTCGCCTTGCCGACGCCGAAGTAGCCGGCGAGGTCGGTGGCGCGCTGCGGACCGGTGTCGTCGAGCCGGACGAACAGGCCGTAGGCCGCGGGCTCCAGTTCGGGGTGGACCTCGCGGGCCATCTCGCCGGACTGGGCGCGGGCGCGGCGCAGAAAGACCGCCAGTTCCCTTTCGAGGGCGAGGAATTCCTGGTCCACACCACTCCGCGCCGACGAACCGGTCGGCTCGCCTTCACTCCCCGTACCGCTTCCGTGCACGTCAGCACCCCTCGCGCGCTTTCCGGTCGCTGAAAGTTTCTTCCGGCCGCGGCCATCGCCGCAGCTCCTCCAGTATTTCGCAGGCGTAGACCAACGGCAGCACCCAGCCCCCCTTCCGCCCGGCCGGTCTACGTGCGTAGCGTCTTCCCCAGCGGCTTCGCTGACATGTCCACACCAGGCCATGTCTCTCCCCCACCGCCTTTCGGAGGCACGCAATGCCCGTGCACAGATCCGGAAAGACCCTCGCCGGCAGCGCCCTCGCGGCCCTGGCCCTCCTCCTGCCCCTCTCCCTCCCCGGCGCGGCGAACGCCGCCGACTCCGAGGCCGTCCCCCCACGCGGCTCCGCCCACATGGGCATGGGCGTCATCGAACACGACGGCCGGATCGGCACGCCCGGCACACCCCGCGCCGTCCAGACCGAAGGCGTGGACGTCTCCAGCCACCAGGGGAACGTGGCCTGGGCGACCCTGTGGAACAGCGGGGTGAAGTGGGCCTACGTCAAGGCGACGGAGGGCACCTACTACAAGAACCCCTACTTCGCGCAGCAGTACAACGGCTCGTACAACGTCGGCATGATCCGCGGGGCGTACCACTTCGCCACGCCGGACACCACGACGGGAGCGGCCCAGGCCGACTACTTCGTGAACAACGGCGGAGGCTGGTCCAAGGACGGCAGGACGCTGCCGGGCGCCCTGGACATCGAGTGGAACCCCTACGGGGCGACCTGTTACGGCAAGTCGCAGTCCGCGATGGTCACGTGGATCCGTGACTTCCTCAACCGCTACAAGGCGCGGACCGGCCGGGACGCCGTAATCTACACGGCGACGAGCTGGTGGACGCAGTGCACCGGCAACTACGCGGGCTTCGGCGCGAGCAACCCGCTGTGGATCGCGCGGTACGCGTCGACGGTCGGCACGCTCCCTGCGGGCTGGCCGTACTACACGATGTGGCAGTACACCTCGACCGGCCCGACGGTCGGCGACCACAACCGCTTCAACGGCGACCTCTCGCGGGTCCAGGCGCTGGCCAACGGCTGAGCCGAGCCCCGTCTCCCCCGGAAAGACCTCCGCGACGGCTCCGGCCCCGCACCCTGCCCGACGGGCGAGGCGCGGGGCCGGAGCCGCGTCCGGACCCGCTCGCCCCGTCCACCGTCCGCCCCCACGGCCCGCGGCGCCTTCGCCTTTCTGCGCCCACCCCCTTGCTCATTGGTATGGACCAATGCGAGGCTCAGGGAGCGCGTACGGCTTTCAACTTCCGTACACGGCCCGCTCGTTGCTCCTCCCCTACTCCCCACGCACGAGAGAGAGCCCCGTCATGGCCTCGTACCGTCGCACCGCGGCAGCCGTCACCCTGTCCGCTGCCGCCCTGATCCCCCTGACCCCCGCCACCGCGGGAGCACACGGCGCCGTCTTCAACCCGGTGAGCCGGGTGGCGGCCTGTTACGCGGAAGGGCCCGAGACGCCGAAGTCACAGGTGTGCAAGGACCTGGTCGCCGACTCCGGCACCCAGCCGCTGTACGACTGGAACGAGGTGAACATCGCCAACGCCGACGGGCAGCACCGGCTGCTCATCCCGGACGGCAAGCTCTGCTCGGCCAACCGGGAGAAGTACCGCGCGCTCGACTGGGCCCGCACGGACTGGCCGGCCACGGCGGTCGGTGCCGGAGCCTTCGACTTCAAGGTGCGGGTGACGGCGCCGCACTCCGGCACGATGACGGTCTACATCACCAAGCAGGGCTTCGACCCGACCCAGCCGCTCAACTGGTCCGACCTCGACGCGACCCCCGTGGCCACCTACGCCACCACCCGCACGGCGACCGACGGCTTCTACCAGTTCACCGGCACCCTGCCGGCCCGCACCGGCCGCCACATCGTCTACAAGGTCTGGCAGCGCAACGACAGCCCGGAGGCGTTCTACAGCTGCTCGGACGTCACCTTCGGCGGCGGTACGACAGCGGCCTCGGCCCCGAGCGAGGCGAAGATCGCCGCGGGCGCCGACCGCTCCACGGTGAGCCACGCGGGCCACGGCGGCGACGAGCAGGCACCCGCGCTCTCCGCCGAATCCGCCCCGACACCCTCCTCCCCACTCCCCCTCGCCCTCGCGGGCGCCGGCGCGCTGGCGGCCTTCGGAGCGGGCAGCCTGCTTCTGACGCGCCGCCGGAACGGCTGACGGGCCGAAGCAGGCGGGGCGCGCCACGAGGAGCACCACCCGGCATCGGAAAGCGGGGCGCGCCACGAGGAGCGCCACCCGGCACGAGGAGGCGGGGTGCCCCTGAGGAGCACCCCGCCTCTTCGTACCCGACCGGCTCAGGCCGCCGCGCTCACCGCGATCTCCGCGGGGGCGAGGGCGATCTCCAGGACCTGGCGGACGTCCGTGACCGGGTGGACCTCCAGCTTCTCCAGGATCTCCGCCGGGACGTCGTCCAGATCGGCCTCGTTGCGCTTCGGGATCACGACCGTCGTGATCCCCGCGCGGTGCGCCGCCAGGAGCTTCTGCTTCAGACCGCCGATCGGGAGCACCCGGCCGGTCAGGGAGACCTCGCCGGTCATCGCCACGTCCGTGCGGACCAGGCGGCCGGAGAGCAGCGAGGCCAGCGCGGTCGTCATCGTGATGCCCGCGCTCGGGCCGTCCTTCGGGACCGCGCCCGCCGGGAAGTGGATGTGCGCGCCCCGGTCCTTCAGACCGGTCACGGGCAGCTCCAGTTCCGCGCCGTGCGAGCGGAGGAAGGAGAGCGCGATCTGCGCGGACTCCTTCATCACGTCGCCCAGCTGCCCGGTGAGGGTGAGCCCCGCCGCGCCCGTCTCCGGGTCCGCGAGCGACGCCTCCACGAAGAGGACGTCGCCCCCCGCGCCGGTGACGGCCAGGCCGGTCGCCACGCCCGGCACCGCGGTGCGGCGCTCGGCAGGGTCCTGCGCCGACTCGGGCACGTGGTGCGGGCGGCCGATCAGACCGCGCAGGTCGTCCACGCCGACCGAGAAGGGCAGCTCACGGTCGCCCAGTTCGTGCTGGGCCGCGACCTTCCGCAGCAGCCGCGCGACGGACCGCTCCAGGTTCCGTACGCCCGCCTCCCGGGTGTACTCCCCCGCCAGCTTCCGCAGCGTCGCGTCCTCCAGGACCACCTCGCCCGGCTCCAGGCCGGCCCGCTCCAGCTGCCGGGGCAGCAGGTGGTCACGGGCGATGACGACCTTCTCGTCCTCGGTGTACCCGTCGAGCCTGACCAGTTCCATGCGGTCGAGCAGGGCCTCCGGGATGGCCTCCAGGACGTTCGCCGTCGCCAGGAAGACGACGTCGGAGAGGTCCAGTTCGACCTCCAGGTAGTGGTCCCGGAAGGTGTGGTTCTGCGCCGGGTCCAGGACCTCCAGGAGCGCGGCCGCCGGGTCGCCCCGGTAGTCGGAGCCGACCTTGTCGATCTCGTCGAGCAGGACCACCGGGTTCATCGACCCGGCCTCCTTGATCGCCCGGACGATCCGGCCCGGCAGCGCCCCGACGTACGTGCGCCGATGGCCGCGGATCTCCGCCTCGTCCCGTACGCCGCCGAGCGCGACGCGGACGAACTTCCGCCCCATGGCGTGCGCGACCGATTCTCCCAGCGACGTCTTTCCGACACCGGGCGGCCCGACCAGGGCCAGGACCGCGCCGCCGCGCCGGCCGCCGACCACGCCGAGCCCGCGCTCGGCACGCCGCTTGCGCACCGCCAGGTACTCGGTGATCCGCTCCTTCACGTCCTCCAGGCCCGCGTGCTCGGCGTCGAGGGTCGCCTTGGCGCCCTGGATGTCGTACCGGTCCTCGGTCCGCTCGTTCCACGGCAGTTCGAGGACGGTGTCGAGCCAGGTGCGGATCCAGGAGCCCTCCGGGGACTGGTCGCTGGAGCGCTCCAGCTTCTCGACCTCCTTGAGGGCCGCCTCCCGGACGTTCTCGGGCAGGTCGGCGGCCTCGACGCGCGCCCGGTAGTCGTCGGACTCGTCGCCGTCCGTCTCGCCGTTGAGGTCGCGCAGTTCCTTGCGCACGGCATCCAGCTGGCGCCGCAGCAGGAACTCGCGCTGCTGCTTGTCGACGCCCTCCTGGACGTCCTTCGCGATGGACTCGGCCACGTCCTGCTCGGCGAGGTGCTCGCGGAGCTGGGCGGTGGCGAGCTTGAGGCGGGCGACCGGGTCGGCGGTCTCCAGGAGTTCGACCTTCTGCTCGACGGTGAGGAAGGGCGAGTAGCCGGAGTTGTCGGCGAGCGCGGAGACGCCGTCGATCTGCTGGACGCGGTCCACGACCTGCCAGGCGCCGCGCTTGCGCAGCCAGCTGGTGGCCAGCGCCTTGTACTCCTTGACCAGTTCGGTCACGGAGCCCGGGAGCGGGTCGGGAACGGTCTCCTCGACGACGCCGCCCTCGACCCAGAGGGCGGCGCCGGGGCCGGTGGTGCCCGCGCCGATCCTCACGCGGCCGAGGGCGCGGATGAGGGCGCCGGGGTCGCCGTCGGACAGCCGGCCGACCTGCTCGACGGTGCCGAGCACACCGGTCGCGGCGTAGGTGCCGTCGACGCGGGGCACCAGGAGCACCTTGGGCTTCCCGGTGCCGCTCCCGGAGCGGGCGGCGGCCTGGGCGGCCTCGACCGCGGCGCGTACGTCGTTGTCGGACAGGTCGAGCGGCACCACCATTCCGGGCAGCACGACCTCGTCGTCGAGCGGCAGCACAGGCAGAGTGAGCGGTGAGGACGTCGAAGCCATGATCTCCCCTTCGGCAGTCAAGTTGAGCTATGTGGACTCAATGCATGTGAGCCATCGAATGTTCCCCCGACCGCGTTCGCTCTGAGCGATCACACTCCCTCCCAGGTGAAGGATGGCGTGTAATACCTCCATGGATATGGCGTCTATTACATCTGCGTGGGTGGCCGGCTGGACCGTCTCGCGCGGCACCCCGCCCGCCGTCGTGGAGCCCTGGGGCTACCGCATCGACGTGGGCCTGCCGACGCACGTCTTCCGGCATGTGCTGCCGGCGCCGGACGCGGTGTCCGTGGGCAAGCTCTGCGCGGAGATCACCGAGCCGAACGCGTGGCTGAAGGTGATGGCGGAGCCGGAGGACGTGGTGGAGTGGATCACCCCCGGATGGACCGTCCCGGACGACCCCGGCTTCATGATGACCAAGCCGCTGGACGCGGGCGCACGGCCGCCCGCGCCGGAGGGGTACGCGCGGACGACGGAGACCCGGGACGGGGTGATCCGGGTCCGGATCGTGGCTCCGGACGGCACGCTCGCCGCCTCCGGCCGGCTGGCGCCGACGGGCGCCACGGCGGTCGCCGACCGGATCGAGACCCATCCGGAGCACCGGCGCCGCGGCCTCGGCGGCAACGTCATGCGCACCCTCGAAGCGGCCGGCGCGCAGGCGGGAGCCGAGACGGGCGTCCTGTCGGCGACGCGGGACGGCCTGGCCCTCTACGACTCCCTGGGCTGGCGGCACGAGGGCCCGCTGACCGGAGTCGTCCGAAACGCGTGACCACCCGGCCGGGCCGGTGGACGGCCGGGCGCCGACGGACCGCGCGCGACCCTGGTCAATCGGCTCGGCCGAGGGGATGCTCGAACCCATGACGCTCAGGGGAGTGACGCGCGGAGCGGGACGCGGACGGCGGTACGCGGGGCGGCTCCGGGCCGCGCCGGTGCTGCTGCTCCCGGTGCTGGCGCTGTCGGTGTCGGCGCTGTCGGCCTGCGGTGGCGAGGCCACCCCGGAACCGCCCGTCGCGACGTGGGACGGCACGACGACGCCCGTGCCGACCGGCCCCGGGGGCACCGCGCCGCCCGTGCCGACGCACGCGGACGGGAGCCCGAGGAAGGACCGGGAGCACGGCCCGCGCGAGGTCCTGGTGACGGTGAACGTCAGTGGCGGGCTCGCGGGCGTGAACAACCGGCTCACCGTCCGCTACGACGGCAGCCACACGACCCGCTCCGGCACCGGGCCGCCGCGCGACGGCCGCATGAGTCCCGCCGAAGTGGCGCGGCTGCGTGCGGCGTTGGAGGCGCCGGCCTACGCGAAGGTGGCCGCGCGGCCGTCCGGAAAGCCGGTGCACGACGGCTTCACCTACGTGGTCACGTACGACTACCGCGTCGTCGTCAGCACGGACGGCGACCGCCCGGAGGCGCTGCGACGGGTCTTCTCGGCCCTCCCCGACGGCGGCCCCCCGACCAGCCCCTGAGCCCACCCCGCCTACGGCCCCCGAGTCCGCCCATGTGCCGGCCGCGACCACGGCCTCGGCGACGGCGTGAACCGCCGGGGGCCCATCGAGCGATAGTGGGGCGTGAGACTGTTGCGCCCCGAACGGGGAGAAGACCGGGACGACTCCGCGCTGTTGCGCGCCGTCGCCCGCGGGGACGCCGAGGCGCTGGCCCTGTTGTACGACCGCCACGCGGGCTGGCTGCACGCCCGGCTGGCGCGGCGCTGCGCGGACGAGGAGACGGTACGGGAGGTCCTCCAGGACACCTTCGTCACGGTCTGGCGCTCCGCCGGCTCCCACCGCGGCCGGGGCGAGGCCGGCGGCTGGCTCTGGGTCGTCGCCGCGCGCCGCCTGGTGGACGCCCAGCGCGCCCGGGCCCGTGCGGAGCGCGCCGCGCCCGAACCGGTCGCCCCCGCCCCGTCCGCGGAGGACCGGGTCCTCGCGGGCCTGGAGTACGGAGACGTCGGCGCCGCGCTCGACCGGATCTCGCCCGAGCTCCGCGAGGTCCTGCGGGCCACCGTCGTCGACGGCCTGACGACGCGCGAGACGGCCCGGCTGCTCGGGATACCGGAGGGCACGGTGAAGACCCGTGCCCAGCGGGCCCGCCGCGAACTGCGGGCCGCCCTCGGTCCGAACGCCCTGGGAGGCACCGCATGACCGCGCCGTGGCACGTGACGGATTCGCTGGCGGCTCGGTACGCCTCGGGCGCGGCGCCCGAACCCGACGCCTGGTCCCTGGAGAAGCATGTCGAGGTCTGCGGGGAGTGCGCGGTCCGCGTCTCCGCCGCGGTGCGCGCGGGCGGCTCGGGCCCGGTCCTCACGGACGTCCGGGCGCGGCTCCTGGAGACGGTGCGCGCGGAGGCGGCCGCCGGCCGAGGCCGCGCGCCCCGGCTCCCGGGCGTGAGTGTCGGTACGGGCGGGCGGGGCCTCTCCCCCGCCTCCCGCTGGGCGCGGGTGCTGTGGGCCGTCGGCCCCGCGCTGCGCGGGGCGTGGCTGGTGGCGTTGGTCGTCGTGGTCGCCGCCGCCGTCGGGCTCGCGTACGCGGCGGGGTTCCGGGACGCGCGGCCGGTGCTGCTCGCCGTCGCCCCGGTGCTGCCGCTCGCCGGGGTGGCCGTCTCGTACGGACGCCACGCCGATCCGATGTACGAGATCGGCGTGGCGACGCCCTCCGGCGGTCTGCGTCTGCTGCTCACCCGGACGGCGGCCGTGCTCGGTGTGTGCGTGCCGGCGCTGACCGCGGCCGGGGCGGTGCTGCCGCCGGTCACCGGCGTGCCGGGGGCCGCGGCCTGGCTGCTGCCGGCGCTCGCGCTGACGCTCGCGGCCCTCGCCCTCGGCTCGTTCGTGGGGTGCAGGGCGGCCTCGATGACGCTGGCCGGCGGCTGGCTGCTCGCGGTGGCCGGGCCGGTGCTCGGCCGGCCCGGGGCCACCGCCGAGCTGGCCCGGTACCTCTCGGGCCCCGCCGCACAGGGCGGTTGGGCCGCGGCCGCCGTCGTCTGCGGCGGCCTGCTCGCCCTTCGACGTCGCTCCTTCGACCACCTGGAGACCCGGTGACCTCACCCAGCCCCCGGACCGCGTGGACCTCGCCGTCCGCGCCGGCCTCCGCGCTCACGACGGTCGCGACGGCCGGACTGACGGTCCGGCACCGCCGCACCGTCGCGCTCGACCGCCTCGACCTGACCCTCGGCCCCGGCATCCACGGCCTGCTCGGCCCGAACGGCGCGGGCAAGACCTCCCTCATCCGGGTCCTCGCGACCGTGGCCGCCCCCTCGGACGGCCGGGTGGAGCTGCTGGGCCGGGACGCGGGCGCCCACCGCGAGCGGCCGGAGATCCGCCGCAGACTGGGCTATCTGCCGCAGGAGTTCGGGTACTACCCCGGCTTCACGGTCCGCGAGTTCGTGGCGTACGTGGCCTGGCTCAAGGAAATGCCGGCGGACCGCGCGCCGGCCGCCGTGGAGCGGGCCGTCGAGCGGGTGGGCCTGGCCGACCGGATCGACGCCCGGCTCAAGACGCTCTCCGGGGGCATGGTCCGGCGGGCCGGGATCGCCCAGGCCATCGTGAACGAACCGGAGCTGCTGCTGCTCGACGAGCCGACGGCGGGCCTCGACCCCGAGCAGCGGGTCGAGTTCAGGACGCTGCTGCGGGAGATCGGGGCGTCCTCCACCGTGGTCGTCTCCACCCATCTGGTGGAGGACGTCGCCGCGGCCTGTTCGGAGGTCACGCTGATCGAGTCGGGCCGCGTCGCCTTCCGCGGTACGACCGCCGAACTGACGTCCCTGGGCGAGGAGTCGGGCCGGTGGGGAGCGGCCGAGGAGACCGCCAACGCCATCGAACGCGGATACACGGCGGCCCTGCGCGCCCACCGCGCGTCCTCGGGCGCGCCGGCTCCCGGCGGCGGGCACGAGCCGCCCGCGCCCTCCCCGGCCCGGCCCTCGCCCGGCCCCTCCGCCACCCGTCACGTCTCCCCCGAGGACCCCGCGTGAGCGCGACCGCCGCACCGCCCCGCGCAGCCGGGCGCCCGCGCCGTACCTCCGTCGTCCGCACGGAGCTGCGGCGGGGGGTCGGCCCGTGGGCCGGCGCCGCCGTCGCCGTCACGCTCCTCGTGACGATGTACGCCAAGGCGCCGGCCTGGCAGGGACGCTGGACCGATGCCACGGACACGCTGCACATCGCCACCGCGCTCCTCGCGGGTCCCCTGACGCTCGCCGCCGGCTGCTGGCAGGGCGGCCGGGACCGGCGCCGCGGGACGCTGGAGCTGCTCCGCTCCGTCCCGCGCGGCCGACTGCGCCGCACGCTGCTCGCCGTCGCCCCCTCCGCGCTCTGGCCCGTCGCGGGACAGCTCCTGGCCACCACGGTGTGTCTCCTCGCGACCTGGCCGTACGTCGGCGGCGGCCGGCCGTACCTCGAACTGGTCGCCGCCGACGCGGTGGCGCTCGCCTCCCTGGGCACCCTCGGCCATCTCGTCGGTCTGCTGGTGCCCTGGCGGCTGACGGCGCCGCTGCTCGCGGTGGCCGGCTATGTCGGGCTCGCCGTCGGCACGTACACGGAGAGCCCGGCCCGCTGGCTCAGCCCGGCCGTCGAGCACGCGTCCCCCTGGGAGGAGCCGGTGTGGTGGTTCGCCCCGGCCTCCGCCGTCTGGACCGGCGGCCTCGCCCTGGCGGCCCTCCTCGCGTACGCCGCGCGCCCCGCCCGGCTGCGGCTGCTCGCCCTGCTCCCGCTCGCCGCGGCGGTGGCCGCCGCCGTGCCGGTGCTCCGACTGCCCGCCGAGGGACCGTGGCGGCCGGACCCGGAGACGACACGGCTCGTCTGCGACGACGGAGCTCCCGGGGTCTGTGTGAACGCCCTCGACCGAGCCCTGCTGCCGGACATCTCCCAGGCGCTCGCACCGCTCAACGAACGGCTGCGCGGGCTGCCCGGCGCCCCGGCCCGCTGGGTCGGCGGGGCGAACGCCCCCGGGGCGGGAGAGATCGGGCTGCCGGACCACACGATGGACGCGGTACGGGGCCGGCTCAGGAACCCCGACCTGTACCTCAACTCGGCCGTGCAGTGGCTGTTCTCGGACATCTGCGACTCCGGCGGGGTCACGGAGGCGGACGCCGAACGGCTCGCCGACGTCCATCTCGCCGTGTCGGAGTGGCTGGCGCCCACCCCGGAGGACTACGGCGTCCCCGTCGGCCCGGGCGCTCAGCGGCACCTCGACGCCCTGCGCGCCGGGTCCCCCGCCGCCCAACGGGACTACCTCGCCCGCTACCTGGTGGCGGACCGCTGTGATCCCGAGGAGGTGCCGGTCCCGTGAGCCTCCCCGGCCTCGCGCTCTACGTCCGCTCCCGGACGCTCCCGGCCGCCGTCGCCGCCGTGCTCGGCACGGCCGCCGCGGCCGCCTGGTCCGCGTCCTGGCTCCAGTCCCAGCCGGGCTTCGACCACACCGCCCGGGTGCCGGTGGTCGTCCTCGGCCCGCTGCTGGCCGCGTCGGCGATCGGGACGAGCCTGTACGCGGCGAGCGACGAACTGGACCGCACGGCGACCCGCCCGTGGCCCCTGCGCAGGACCGCGCACGTCCTCGCCCTGACGGTCCTGGCCGTCGCCGTGCTGGCGCTCGCCGTGCCGGGGCACCCGGACGCCTTCGGCGGGCCCGCGATGGTCCGCAACACCCTGGGCACCGTCGGTGTCACGGTCGCGGCGGCGGCGCTGATCGGCGCCAGGCCGAGCTGGCTTCCGGCGACGGTGTACACCGGCTCGGTCTACATGGCGGCGCCGTCCCGTCCGGGCGGTGCGGCGGAGCTGTGGGCCTGGATCATGCAGCCGGGCCCGGAGGCCGGCGCCTGGGCGGTGGCGCTGGGCGCGTTCGCCGGGGGCACGGCGCTCTACGCGTTCCGCGGCGCCCGTTCCGGACGCGTCTGACGGCGCGCGCCGCGGCTGCTCCCCGGACGAGACCGGCGTCCGCACGGCCACGGCCGCGCGCGGGGCGGTGGGCTCAGCCCGACGCCCCGGGCAGCCCCTCCCCCGTCGTGGAGATCTCCTTCAACTGCCTTTCCAGAAAGGCCCGTACGCGCGCGGGCATGTCCATCGAGGCCGGGTCCAGGGCCCATTGGAGCTGCAGGCCGTCCATCACGGCGAGCTGCTCCTGCCCCACGGCCCGGCAGTCGGTGTCCGCCTTCAGCTCCCCGCGCCGCACCCCGGCCTCCAGGAGGTCGACGGTGTGCCCGAGCACGCGCTCGTACCGCTCCTTGAAGTACCGGTGCGCGGGGTGACCGACGTTGCCGGACTCGCCGACCAGGACGTTGAACATGCGGACGATGCCGGGGCGGCGGGTGTTGTCCTCGACGAGACCGACGAGGGTCTCCAGGTAGCCGGCGTACGACTCCGGCTCGTCGGCGAAGAGCCGTTCGACGTCGTGCTGCTCGCTCTGGGCGAGGACGGAGAGCAGGAGGTCCTCCTTGCTGCGGAAGTGGTGCAGCAGACCGCCCTGGGTGATCCCGCAGTCGTTCGCGATCCGCGCCAGCGAGGAGGCGTGGAAGCCCCATTGCCCGAAGTGCTCGACGGCGGTGTCGAGGATCTTCAGACGGCGCGCGTCGCCCACCGCGTAGCTGCCCCTGCCCGCGGTTCCACGGGGCGCTCGACCCTTGTTCTCCGGCATGGGGACCATCCTAAGGCGTGCCCCGATCACCCCTTTTATCTTGTGATCCAGGACACAACACAGAAACCTAGTGGTCACTCGGTTTTCACGCCTAGCCTGAGGGCGCCCAGGCCGGCCCCGCCGTCGGCCCGTGATCGACGGAGTCCCCCAGGAGCCCCGACATGCACCCGTACCAGGACGCCACCCGCCCCGTCGCCGAGCGCGTCGAGGACCTGCTCTCCCGGATGACCCTGGAGGAGAAGGCCGGCCAGCTCTTCCACTCGATGCTGATGATGAACGCGGACGGCACCCCGGTGACCGAGACGGACGGCTCGATGCTGCCGTTCACCACCGGGGAACTCGTCGAGGGCCGCCACCTCAGCCACTTCAACCTCCTCGGCACCTACGGCGCCCGCGAGATGGCCCTCTGGCACAACGCGGTCCAGGAGATGGCGGCGAACACCCGGCTCGGCATCCCGGTCTCGCTCTCCACCGACCCTCGTCACGCCTTCACCGACAACGTCGGCGCCTCCTTCAACGCCGGCGCGTTCTCCGCCTGGCCGGAGGCGCTCGGGCTCGCCGCGATCGGCGACCCGGAGCTGGTGTTCCGCTTCGCCGACACCGTCCGCCGCGAATACCTCGCGGTGGGCTTCCGTACGGCCCTCCACCCGCAGATCGACCTCGCCACCGAGCCCCGCTGGGCCCGCCAGTCCGGCACCTTCGGCTCCGACGCCGAGCTGACCGGCGAACTGGTCCGGGCGTACGTCCTCGGCCTCCAGGGCGAGGAGCTGGGTCCCGACTCCGTGGCCGCCATGGTCAAGCACTTCCCCGGCGGCGGGCCGCAGAAGGACGGCGAGGACCCGCATTTCGCGCACGGCAAGGAGCAGATCTACCCGGGCGGGATGCGGGAGCACCACCTGGAGCCCTTCAAGGCCGCCATCGCCGCCGGCTGCTCGCAGATGATGCCGTACTACGGCCAGCCGATCGGCACCGACTGGGAGGAGGTCGGCTTCGGCTTCAGCAAGGGCGTGGTCACCGGGCTGTTGCGGGAGGAGCTGGGCTTCACCGGGATCGTCTGCACCGACTGGGGCCTGCTCACGGACTCGGTGATCTTCGGCGAGCCGCACCCCGCGCGGGCATGGGGCGTGGAGCACCTGAACGTCGCCGAGCGGGCGGCGAAGTCGCTGGAGGCGGGCTCCGACCAGTTCGGCGGCGAGCAGTGTCCCGAGGTGATCGTGGAGCTCGTCGGGTCGGGCCGGATCTCCGAGGCGCGCGTCGACGAGTCCGTACGGCGGCTGCTGCGCGAGAAGTTCGTCCTCGGGCTCTTCGACGAGCGCCGGTACGTCGACCCGGACGAGGCGGCCGAGACGGTGGGCCGCGCCGACTTCACGGCGGCGGGCGCGGCGGCCCAGCGGCGCTCGCTCACCGTCCTCACCGACGGACCGCTGCCCGTCCGGGGACGGCCGAGGCTGTACGTGGAGAACGTCGACGCGGCCGTCGCGGCGGCGTACGGGGAGGTCGTGACCGAGCCCGCCGGGGCGGACCTCGCCGTGCTGCGGCTGCGCACGCCGTACGAGGAGCGCCCGAACCGCTTCGAGTCCTTCTTCCACTCCGGCTCGCTGGCCTTCGCGGAGCCCGAACTGACCCGGATCCTCGCGCTGCTCGCGACGGTCCCGACGGTGGTCTGCGTCAACCTGGAACGGCCCGCCGTCCTGCCCGAGATAGCCGAGCACGCGGCCGCGCTGATCGCCGACTACGGCGCGAGCGACGAGGCGCTGCTCGACGTGGCGTTCGGCCGGGCGACGCCGGAGGGCAGGCTCCCCTTCGAACTCCCGCGCTCCATGGCCGCGGTGGCGGCGGCCCGCCCCGACGTCCCGAACGACACGGTGGATCCGGTCTTCCCGCACGGACACGGCCTGTCGCTGTAGCCCCGGAGCCTCGACAACCCCGTGCGCCCGGTATCGGTTTGTCCCGGCCGCCCTCGCCCGGGAGGATGGCCGGGACAACCGTCTGCCGAGACCGGGAGTGAGTGAACATGTCCAGCCCCGTCACCCTCGACCGCCGCGAGGGACCGTACGGAGAGGTCGTGCTGCGCCGACGCGACGAGCACTTCGAGATCATCGCCAACGGCACCTTCCTGATGGACACCTCCGACGGGCGCTCGGAACGGCTGCTCGTCGACGCGGCGATGGACGCCCTCGGCGGACGCGTCGCGGCGTCCGTGCTGATCGGCGGCCTCGGCGTCGGCTTCTCGCTCGCCCACGCCGCCGCCGACTCCCGCTGGGGCCGGATCGCCGTCGTCGAGCGCGAGCAGGCGATCATCGACTGGCACCGCGAAGGGCCGCTGGCCGCGATCTCCGGCCGCGCGCTGGCCGATCCGCGGAACGTGATCCTGCACACGGACCTCGTCGAGTACGTCCACACCTCCACCGACACGTACGACGCGCTCTGCCTGGACATCGACAACGGGCCCGACTGGACCGTCACCGAGGGCAACCAAAGCCTGTACTCCGCCGAGGGATTGGCGGCCTGCGCGGACCGGCTCAACCCGGGCGGGATTCTGGCCGTGTGGTCCGCCCAGCCGTCCGCCGATTTCGAAGACTCCTTGCGGAATGCCGGATTCAACGGGGTACGGACGGAAGAGATCCCCGTTGCCCGGGGCGTCCCTGACGTGGTGCACCTCGCCGTCCGGCCTGGATAGCCTGGACGCTCCCGGTGCCTCTAGGCTGCTGGCCGACACCAGCGATGCGAGGCGGGGCAATGGAGCAGACACACACCACTCATCACGGTGCGGCGCCCTCTCCGGGCGCGCAGCGGCGAGTGCTGGTCGTCGAGGACGACACGACCATCGTGGATGCGATCTCCGCGCGGCTGCGGGCCGAGGGGTTCCTGGTCCAGACGGCGACCGACGGCCCGGCCGCGGTCGACGCGGCCGAGGCGTGGCAGCCGGACCTGATGGTGCTCGACGTGATGCTGCCGGGCTTCGACGGCCTGGAGGTGTGCCGCCGGGTCCAGGCCCAGCGGCCGGTCCCGGTCCTGATGCTCACGGCACGTGACGACGAGACGGACATGCTGGTCGGCCTCGGCGTCGGCGCCGACGACTACATGACCAAGCCGTTCTCGATGCGCGAGCTGGCCGCCCGGGTGCACGTGCTGCTGCGCCGGGTGGAGCGGGCCGCACTGGCCGCCGTGACCCCGCGCAGCGGGATCCTGCGGCTCGGCGAGCTCGAGATCGACCACGCTCAGCGACGGGTCCGCGTCAGGGCCGAGGACGTGCACCTGACGCCGACCGAGTTCGACCTGCTGGTCTGCCTGGCGAACACGCCGCGTGCCGTCCTCTCCCGCGAGCAGCTGCTCGCGGAGGTCTGGGACTGGGCGGACGCCTCGGGGACCCGCACCGTGGACAGCCACATCAAGGCGCTGCGCCGGAAGATCGGGGCGGAGCGGATCCGTACGGTCCATGGCGTCGGATACGCGCTGGAGACCCCGGCGCCATGAGCCGACGGGGGCCGCGCCCCGAGCGCCGCGGCAGGCGCCGGATCCTGATCTCGATCAAGACCAAGCTGGGAACACTGGTCGTCGGGGCGGTCCTGCTCACCTCGGGTCTGGCCCTGGTGGCGATACGCACGTCCACGGAGTTCCGCTACATCACGATCTTCGCGATGATCGCGACCCTGCTGATCACCCAGTTCGTGGCGCAGTCCCTGACGGCGCCGCTGGACGAGATGACCACCGTGGCCGGGTCGATCTCGCGCGGCGACTTCAGCCGGCGCGTGCGCGGCGCGGACCGCCGCGACGAGCTGGGCGACCTCGCCTCGACGATCAACCGCATGGCGGACGACCTGGAGGCGGTCGACCGGCACCGCAAGGAGCTGGTCGCCAACGTCTCGCACGAGCTGCGCACCCCCATCGCCGCGCTCCGGGCGGTCCTGGAGAACGTGGTGGACGGGGTCTCCGAGGCCGACCCCGAGACCATGCGGACGGCGCTGAAACAGTCCGAACGGCTCGGCAGACTGGTGGAGACCCTGCTCGACCTGTCACGGCTCGACAACGGTGTCGTCACACTCAAGGCACGACGTTTCGAGGTCTGGCCCTATCTCTCGGGAGTGCTCCGGGAGGCGAATCTGGCCGCGTCCCAGCGCGGCCTGTCCTCCACGTCCGGACTGCACAACCGCACGGACGTCCATCTCCACCTCGACGTGTCGCCGCCCGAGCTGACCGCGCACGCGGACGCGGAGCGGCTGCACCAGGTGATGGCGAACCTCATCGACAACGCCGTGAAGCACTCGCCGCCGCACGGCCGCGTGACCGTCCGGGCCCGCCGCGGGCCGTGGCCGGACTCCCTGGCGCTCGAAGTCGAGGACGAGGGGCCCGGCATCCCCGAGTCCCTGCGGCACACGGTCTTCGAGCGGTTCAACCGCGGTCAGGTGCCGGCCCAGACCGGCCCGGGCAGCGACGGCGGCACGGGGCTCGGCCTCGCGATCGCCCGCTGGGCGGTGGATCTGCACGGCGGGGAGATCGGAGTGGCCGAATCGTCACGCGGCTGCCGGATCCAGGTCACTCTTCCGGGAAGCCTTCCGGCGCGGGATTGACGTAGGGTCGAACTGGAAGCGCACGTTCTGCGTGGACATGGGTAGGACCGGACTGGACCTGGCCCAGACATGGTCAGGACGTGATCAGGGTTGCTCCCCGGAGCGGATGGCAGCCCGGCTCTCGCGTACCCGCGAGAGGGCAGAACCACGCTTGTTTCCCGCCATTCCCAGCTCTGAAACACCGCGTCAAGTGTGACTTGCGCGACGTTGGAGCGCCCGGCCTGCACCTCTCGGCCAGGGAGGCGTAGCCTTTATTTCCGCTGTCCATCACCTTGTGAAGCGGAAGAGGGCGGTTACCGCCGTGTCGTCTCAGTCCCCCAGTAACTCGAGTACCTCCACCGACCAGGACGGGCAGGGTCAAAACCCTGCGACCGCCTTCGGTGCCAATGAGTGGCTCGTCGACGAGATCTACCAGCAGTACCTCCAGGACCCGAATTCGGTCGATCGTGCCTGGTGGGACTTCTTCGCCGACTACAAGCCCGGCGCCACGGAGACTCCGGCCGTCGCGCCGCAGGTGAGCCCCGCACAGGCCGCACCTGCCGCGCCCGCGGCCCCGGCGCCCGCCCAGGCCGCTCCGGCCCCGGCCGCCGCTCCGGCGCCCGCGAAGGCCGCTCCTGCCCCGGCTCCGGCGAAGCCCGCCGCCGCCGCTCCGGCGCCCGCGAAGGCCGCCCCCGCCGCCAAGGCCCCCGCGGCCCCGGCCGCCGAGGCGCCCGCGGGCCCCGAGCTGATCACGCTGCGCGGCCCCGCCGCCGCGGTCGCGAAGAACATGAACGCCTCGCTGGAGGTGCCGACGGCCACGTCCGTCCGCGCCGTCCCGGTGAAGCTGCTCTTCGACAACCGGATCGTGATCAACAACCACCTGAAGCGCGCCCGGGGCGGGAAGATCTCCTTCACGCACCTCATCGGCTACGCGATGGTGCAGGCGATCAAGGCCATGCCGTCGATGAACTACTCCTTCGCGGAGAAGGACGGCAAGCCGACCCTGGTCAAGCCGGACCACGTGAACTTCGGTCTCGCGATCGACCTGGTGAAGCCGAACGGCGACCGCCAGCTCGTCGTCGCCGGCATCAAGAAGGCCGAGACGCTGAACTTCTTCGAGTTCTGGCAGGCCTACGAGGACATCGTCAAGCGCGCCCGTGTCGGCAAGCTCACGATGGAGGACTTCACCGGCGTCACGGTCTCGCTGACGAACCCCGGCGGACTCGGCACCGTCCACTCCGTGCCGCGTCTGATGCCCGGACAGTCCGTGATCATGGGCGTCGGCTCGATGGACTACCCGGCCGAGTTCCAGGGCACCTCCCAGGACACCCTGAACAAGCTGGGCATCTCCAAGGTCATGACCCTGACCTCGACCTACGACCACCGGGTCATCCAGGGAGCCGCCTCCGGCGAGTTCCTGCGGGTCGTCGCGAACTACCTCCTCGGCGAGGAGGGCTTCTACGACGACATCTTCAAGGCCCTGCGCATCCCCTACGAGCCGGTCCGCTGGCTCAAGGACATCGACGCCTCGCACGACGACGACGTCACCAAGGCCGCGCGCGTCTTCGAGCTGATCCACTCCTACCGGGTCCGCGGCCACGTCATGGCCGACACCGACCCGCTGGAGTATCGCCAGCGCAAGCACCCCGACCTGGACATCACCGAGCACGGCCTCACCCTGTGGGACCTGGAGCGCGAGTTCGCGGTCGGCGGCTTCGCCGGCAAGTCGATGATGAAGCTCCGCGACATCCTCGGCGTGCTGCGCGACTCGTACTGCCGCACCACCGGCGTCGAGTTCATGCACATCCAGGACCCGAAGCAGCGCAAGTGGATCCAGGACCGCGTCGAGCGCTCGCACTCCAAGCCGGAGCGCGAGGAGCAGCTGCGGATCCTGCGCCGCCTGAACGCGGCCGAGGCGTTCGAGACCTTCCTGCAGACCAAGTACGTCGGTCAGAAGCGGTTCTCCCTGGAGGGCGGCGAGTCCGTCATCCCGCTGCTCGACGCGGTCATCGACTCCGCCGCCGAGTCCCGCCTGGACGAGGTCGTCATCGGCATGGCCCACCGCGGCCGCCTGAACGTCCTCGCGAACATCGTGGGCAAGTCGTACGCGCAGATCTTCCGCGAGTTCGAGGGCAACCTCGACCCGAAGTCGATGCACGGCTCCGGCGACGTGAAGTACCACCTGGGCGCCGAGGGCACCTTCACCGGCCTGGACGGCGAGCAGATCAAGGTCTCGCTCACCGCCAACCCCTCGCACCTGGAGGCGGTCGACCCGGTCCTGGAGGGTGTCGTCCGCGCCAAGCAGGACGTCATCAACAAGGGCGGCACGGACTTCACCGTCCTCCCCGTCGCCCTGCACGGTGACGCGGCCTTCGCCGGCCAGGGTGTCGTCGCCGAGACGCTGAACATGTCGCAGCTGCGCGGCTACCGCACCGGCGGCACGGTCCACATCGTCATCAACAACCAGGTCGGCTTCACCGCCGCCCCGGAGTCGTCGCGTTCCTCGATGTACGCGACCGACGTGGCCCGCATGATCGAGGCGCCGATCTTCCACGTGAACGGCGACGACCCGGAGGCCGTGGTCCGCGTCGCGCGGCTCGCCTTCGAGTTCCGCCAGACGTTCAACAAGGACGTCGTGATCGACCTCATCTGCTACCGCCGCCGCGGTCACAACGAGGGCGACAACCCGCAGTTCACCAACCCGCAGATGTACAACCTGATCGACAAGAAGCGTTCGGTGCGCAAGCTCTACACCGAGTCGCTGATCGGTCGCGGCGACATCACGCTGGAAGAGGCCGAGCAGGCGCTCCAGGACTTCCAGGGCCAGCTGGAGAAGGTCTTCGCGGAGGTCCGCGAGGCCACCTCGGCGCCGGCCCCGGCGCACGTCCCGGACGCCCAGCCGGAGTTCCCGGTCAGCGTCACCACCGCGGTCTCCCAGGAGGTCGTGAAGCGGATCGCCGAGTCGCAGGTCAACATCCCGGAGCGGATCACGGTCCACCCGCGTCTGATGCCGCAGATGCAGCGTCGCGCGGCCTCCATCGACGACGGCACCATCGACTGGGGCTTCGGCGAGACCCTCGCCATCGGCTCGCTGCTGATGGAGGGCACCCCGGTCCGGCTGTCCGGCCAGGACTCCCGCCGCGGCACCTTCGGCCAGCGGCACGCGGTCCTGGTGGACCAGGAGACCGGCGAGGACTACACCCCGCTGCTCTACCTGGCCGAGGACCAGGCCCACTACAACGTCTACGACTCGCTCCTCAGCGAGTACGCGGCGATGGGCTTCGAGTACGGCTACTCGCTGGCCCGCCCGGACTCCCTGGTCATCTGGGAGGCCCAGTTCGGTGACTTCGTCAACGGCGCGCAGACCGTCGTCGACGAGTTCATCTCCTCGGCCGAGCAGAAGTGGGGCCAGACCTCCGGCGTCACGCTGCTCCTGCCGCACGGCTACGAGGGCCAGGGGCCGGACCACTCGTCCGCGCGCCCGGAGCGCTTCCTCCAGATGTGCGCCCAGGACAACATGACGGTCGCGATGCCGACCCTGCCGTCGAACTACTTCCACCTGCTGCGCTGGCAGGTCCACAACCCGCACCACAAGCCGCTGATCGTCTTCACCCCGAAGTCGATGCTGCGCCTGAAGGCGGCGGCGTCGAAGGCGGAGGAGTTCACCACCGGCGGCTTCCGCCCGGTGATCGGCGACGACTCGGTCGACGCGGCCGCCGTCCGCAAGGTCGTCTTCTGCGCCGGCAAGGTCTACTACGACCTGGAGGCCGAGCGGCAGAAGCGCGGTGTCACGGACACGGCGATCATCCGTCTGGAGCGCCTGTACCCGCTGCCGGGTGCCGAGCTCCAGGCCGAGATCGCCAAGTACCCGAACGCCGAGAAGTACCTGTGGGCGCAGGAGGAGCCGGCGAACCAGGGTGCGTGGCCGTTCATCGCGCTGAACCTGATCGACCACCTGGACCTGGCGGTCGGCGCCGACATCCCGCACGGCGAGCGCCTGCGCCGGATCTCGCGTCCGCACTCCTCGTCCCCGGCGGTCGGTTCGGCCAAGCGTCACCAGGCCGAGCAGCAGCAGCTGGTCAACGAGGTCTTCGAGGCCTGATCCGCTGTTCCGTCCGCGCACGGAGGCCCGGCACCCCGCGAGGGGCGCCGGGCCTCCGGCGTGTCCGGGTCAGCCGAGGTTGGCCTCGAAGTCCCAGTAGGGGCGGTTGCGCTGGCGCGCCGACAGGGTGTGCGGGTGCTGGGCGCCCAGGGTCCTGGTGAGGGTGAGCAGGGCGTCCTCCTCCAGCTTCCCCGCCTCCTCGACCTCGCGGAGCCCCCGCAGGTCGGTGGCGAGCGCCACCTGGCAGGACAGGGTGAGCGGGTGTTCGTTGCCGAGCGTGTGCCGGGCGCGGCGCAGGGTCTCCCGGCTGAGTTCGGCGGCGTCGGCGACCCGTCCGTTGAAGTTGCGGGCGGCGGTCGCGTTGAGGGCGCAGCCGAGGGCCCACGGGTGGTCGGGACCGAGCGAGGCGGTCAGACCGGCGAGCGCTCCCTCCAGCATGGCCAGGGCGTCGGCGCGTTCGCCGGACGCCTGCATGACGAGCGCGGTGTTGGCGAGCACGCCGGTGGCGACGGGGTGGGCGGGGCCGAGGAGCGTGCGGTAGCCGGCCTCGGCCTCGCTGCTGAGCTCCCTCGCGTGGTCGAGGTCGCCGTGCTCGCGCAGGTAGTTGGCGTAGTTGTTGATGGAGGAGAGCGTGGAGTAGTGGGTGCGGCCGTGCACCTGTTCCTGCTGTTCCAGCAGGCTGGCCATGGTGGCTCCGAGGTCCTGCTGGAAGCCGCCTTCGCGGCGGCGGCAGAGCGCGAGCTGGGCGCGGGCGTAGAGGGTCTGCAGGTGCTGCGGCCCGAGGACCTGGACGTGCACCCGGACGTTGGCCTCCTGACGGGCCAGCGCCTCCCGGTAGTTGCCGAGCAGGCGCAGGTCCTGGGCGACGGCGTTGCTGGAGTTGAGGGTGTGGGCGTGCCGGGTGCGGAGCACGCTCTCGCTGCGGGCCAGCGACGTGACGTCCTGGTCGTACGCCTCCCGGTAGCGGCCGAGCATGCGCAGGACGACACCGAGGTTGTGGCCGGCGACGAGGGTGAGGAACTCGGTTTCGCCGAGGAGCCGCTGGGCCTCGGCGTACGCCTCGCGCTGGATCCGTTCCGACTCCTGGTACTGCCCGAGGAACCGCAGGTCGCTGGCGATGGAGACGGCGGATCGCAGCGAGCCGAGCTCGTCCCTGGTCCCGGCGGCGTCGAGCCGGTCGCGGACGGCGATGTCGAGTTCGTACGCGTCCCGGAACCGGCCGAAGGCGCGCAGGATGTAGCTCTCCTGGACGGTGAGTTCCAGCATCTCCGGGCTCACCGGGTCCATGAAGGTGGACCAGTGGTCCCGGATCTTCTCCGCCAGGCGGATTCCGGCCCGGAACTCGGAGCTGCGGAAGCAGTAGCGCAGGCAGTTGAGCACGGCCGTCTGGACGCGCGGGTTGCGGCTGGAGAGGGCTCCGGACGGTTCCAGGTGCGGCAGGAGTTCGGCGTACCTGGGCCAGTGCCGGCTGTCCATCGGGTTGCCGGGGTCGGCCTCGGCGAGGAGGGTGCGGACGGCCTTGCGGTGGGCCTCTCGGTGTTCGCCGTCGGTGAGCCGGGCGACGATGTCGTGGACGAGCCGGTGCATGTGCACGGACTCCTGGTGCGGCCCCACCTCGACGCTGGTGACCGGGCCGCGTGACTCGCGGCTGAGCACCGAGTAGTTGACCAGGGTGTCGAGGGCGCGGGTCCAGGCCGGCAGGTCGGTGACCATCCAGCGGAGGTCCTCGGGGAGGTCCGCCTGCGGGTAGGCGCGGACGATGCCGAGGGGGATGCGGCCGGGGGCGAAGGAGGCGCACAGGCTGAGCACGTCGATGGCCTGCGGCTGGGCGCGTCGGAGCCGGTTGATCAGTATCGACCAGGAGGTGAGCGAGGCGTTGGGGAAGCCGTCGCTCGACGGCTCGTCCACGGTGGAGAGCCGCCCGTCGCGGACCATCCGCAGGTACTCGGGGACCTCCATGCCGGACTCGCCGAGCCAGGCCGCGGCCTGGACGAGCGGCAGGGGCACGTCGCCGAACTCGGCGGCCACCTCGTCCGCCTCGGGTGCCGAGATGTGCGGGGCGCGGCGCATGAGGTAGCCGGTGGACTCGGCGCGGTCGAAGCTCGGCACTTCGAGGATGTCGGTGTGATCGCCCCAGCCGCGGTTGCGGGAGGTGATGAGCACATGGCCCGGTCCCTGCGGGAGCATCACGTTGGCGCCGTCGGTGTCGTCCCAGCCGTCGAAGATGATCAGCCAGCGGGCGTGCGGGTCGCCGCGGCGCAGGGCCTCGCGGACGGCGCGGATGCGCTCACCGGGCTCGTTGCCGCTGGACAGGCGCAGTTCGACGGCTAGTTCGCCGAATCGGTCGCGCTGGATGTTGCGGTCGTCGGAGTTGACCCACCAGATGACGTCGTAGTCGGGGCTGAACCGGTGGGCGTACTCGGCGGCGATCTGGGTCTTGCCGATGCCGGACATGCCGAGCAGGGTGCAGGCGGCGCTGCCCCGGTCGGCGTCCATGAGCCGTTCCTGGAGCTCGGTGAGCAGGTCGTCGCGGCCGGTGAAGCGGGGGTTGCGACGGGGGACCTCGCCCCAGATGTCGGGGGGCGTCTCGGGGTAGCGCACCAGCGCCCCGGGCGGGACCCGGCGGCCCGCCGAGCGGCGCGGTTCGATACCGAGTCTGCTGAGCAGCCGCGCTTCGGCCTCCTCCTCGCCGACGCCCCAGAGGCTGACCGGTTCGAGGACGGCGGTGGCCGGGAGGAGGGTGCGGTTGGTCAGGTTGACGGCGGCGAAGCGTTCGGCGTTGGCGGCGACGAAGCCGCGCAGCACGTCGTTCCATTCGCCGGCGGCGCGGGGGCCGAGCTGGAAGAACCAGTCGTCGAGGACGAGCAGGACCTGCCCGCGGGCGAGCAGCAGGTCGCCGAGGGAGTCCTCCAGCGCCGACTCGCGCGGGGGGTCCCAGCGCAGGGCTGTCGTGCGCACGCCGTGGGCTTCGAGGCGTTGGCCGATCCAGGCCGACCACGGGCGGTGGTATCCGGGGAAGACCACGAGGACGTGCCCCGGCGCGGCCCTTCCTCCGTACTCCGCCGCCGCGCCGCCACCCGACCGCTGTTCCGCCATCTGTACGTCTCCCGTCCCACTGCCGCGCAACGCAGTGTCATGCGCCCTTGGCACAGTGTTACCCAGCCGCCCTCGGGGCCGCGCCCAGGCTCGCGTGGTGCAGCCTCATTTGATGGACGAACTCCCGCCCCTCACTGGTCAGTTCATCTGATTCAAGCAGGATCGTCAGAGCGTCATCCACCTGATCGTGGAAACGGTCGAACTGCTGCCCCGCGCTGATCCGCCAGGGTGTCGGCACCCCTTCGGCCGTGGCCGCGCGCCGCCACAGGTCGGTGAGGGCCAGGTGGGCGTAGGCGCCGTGGAGCACGCCCGCGATGGGCCGCGGATCGGACCGCCAGCCGACCCGGTGCACGGCGGCCCGTCCCGGCAGATACAGCGGTACGAGCTCGTGCAGCGTGGCCAGTTTGCCGTGGTGGACCTCGTGGACCAGGGTCTCGGCCATGTCCTGCGCCCCGGACGGCAGCGAGGTCAGCACGGCGCCGGGGGCGACGCTCAGCGTGGCCCCCGAGGAGCCCGGGCCACGGGAGACGAGCGGCACGAGTGCCCGGACCGAGCGGCGCACCTCGGTGGCCCGGGCGGGGTCGGTGCGCGCCAGGAGGTCCTGGGCGGACCTCCAGCAGGCGGACCAGGCGGCCCGGTCGGTCATCGCGTGCTCCGATCCCGCGCGGGCCGGGCTGCCGATGCCTCCGGGCGGCACCCGGTAGGGGTCGAGGTCGTCGAGGCGGGCGGCCGAGCCGCTCAGGACCCGCAGCCCGGTCCAGCCGGGTCCCCCGCCGGTCAGCGCGCCGCTCCGCCGGTCGGCGAGCACGAGGACGACGGGCGCGCGCCGCGTCGGGCCCTGGATCAGGACCGTGCGGGACCGGGCCCGGATCCGTACGCGCCCCGCGCCTGCCGCCCGCAGCCTTCCGACACCGGGCAGCGAGAGGGCACCGCCCGGGGCGTCGACGGTGACGTCGAGGGGCGCCCCGGACCGCAGGGCGGCCGTGACGGCGAGGATGTCGAGCCGGGCGAGATGCCGGTCGAGGCCGGGCCCGAGCGGTTCCATGAGCGCGGTGGCCAGCCAGGTGCCGGTCGTGGGGTAGTCGAGCAGGTCGCGGACGACACCGGGATGACGGTCCTCGACCCGTTCCAGCAGCCCCCAGGATTCGGCGAAGCGCCGGAACACCGCCGCGTCCACGGCGTCGCGGTGCCGGTGGACCCGCACCGACAGGGCCTTCAGCAGCAGCAGACGTCGGGCATGCAGGGTCGAGCGCAGCAGGGCGGCGCTACGGGTCGCGGAGCGGGTACGGGCCAGCTCCGCGAGGGCCGCGGCATGCGGCGGGGCAAGGGTCATCCCCGGCTCCCCGGCCGGACAGCGGACGCGCGTCCGCTTCTGGCCGGAAACAGCTGGTGGAGACGGCCTCGGCCGTCAATGACCGCCGCCCGAGGTGCAGTTGTCGACGAGGGCGCCCTCGTTCCAGGACTCGGCGAGATCGCGGGGCTGCCACAGGATCCGCTCGACGGCCACCGTGAGCGCCGGATCGTCCATGAAGCGCAGTGTCCGCAGGTCGACGGCGGTGAGATCGGGCAGGTGCGGTGGGCGGCCCTCGCCCTGGTCGACACCGGCAACCCGCTCCATGTGCTCCAACACGCTCGGCTCCTCCTCACCGACGCCAGTCCCCCACGGTCGTAGCGGCGGAGCGGTTCTTCCCGACGCCAGGAAGACGGAAACCCGTTCGACTCAACTGCGCCCATTCACGCCCCCGTTATCCAGCCGTTCTCGTGGCGCCTTCCCCACGGTCTATGTCGTGTCGCTCCAGGGCCACCACGGCGGCGCGATCCGGCGGCGCTCCTCGCCGGACGGCCGGGCCCGCGGCGGCCCCTGGTGGTCGCTCACCTCCGCCAGCAGTGCCCTGTTCCGTTCGACGTCGGTCCAGTCCACCTCCACCAGGGCGGCCGTGAGCCGCTGCCACTGCCGGGCCGACGCCGCGAGCGCGTTCCTCGCCCCGCCCTCGCGGCCCATCAGCCACAGGACGGCCCCCTGTGCGTGCAAGGCGCGCGCGCCGGTGATCGTGCCGGGTGTCTCGCCGTGGGCGGCCCTGGCGTCCTCCCAGGCGCGTTCGTACGCCGTGAGCGCGTCGCCCAGCGCCCCGTCACGCGCCGTCTCGCTCAACTCCAGCCGCACGCGTCCCAGCTGGAGCCACACCTCGGAGCGCAGTCCCATGTCCCGCGTCGTGCGGACGGCCTGCTCCAGGAGGTGGCGGCTCTCGAAGAGGTCCGGCAGGAACCCGGCGCGGTGGAAGCGCAGGGCCAGCACGCTGCCGATCAGGATCCGGGCCCGGGCGCGCTGCGGGGCGTCGGCCGGGAGGCTGGTCAGGGCCTCGCGCAGCACGCCCTCGGCGCGGTCCACGGGGGCCTGGCCGGGGGCGGCCGCGGCGCGGCGCATCAGGGATCCGCCCCAGGTCATCAGGATCTGCCCGCGCTGCTCGCTGTCGGCGGGCGCGAGCAGGGTGGCCTCCTCGTAGGCGGCGTCCGCGGCGGCTCCGTCGCCGGTCGTGTCGTGGAGCCGGGCGCGCGCCCTCGTCCAGCGCAGCCGCAGGGCCGTTGCGTCGCCGAGCAGCTCTCCCGCCCGGCCGAGCACGGGGGTGATCTCGGCCGGGTCGGCGCCGGCGAGCTGCAGGGCCTCGGCGAGGTCGAGGAGCGCGGGGCCGCTCTCCCGGAGGGAGAGTGCGGTGGTGAGCTCGGCGGCCGCCGCCGGTCCGTCACCACGGGCGAGGAGCAGACGTCCGCGGCGCAGGTGGAGGGTGTGGTGGTGCGCCTCGGGCCACTCCGGCACGTCTCCCGTCAGCGCGGCGAGGGCCTCGTCCAGATGCCGGACGTCGGAGGTCTGGCGCCACAGCCCGTGGTGGGCCACGGCCTGCTCCAGCCTCGCCTCGGCCCACTCGGCACCGCCCGGCTCGGCGAGGCCGGCGGCCCGTTCGAGTTCGGCCAGCGCGCGGGTGAGCAGGTCGCGGCGGCGTTCGGCACCCTGGACGGCGGCGGTGCCGGACTCGGCGTACAGCACGCGTCCGAGCAGGATCCCGGCCTCGACGGGGTGCTCCGGCAGCGCGGCCTCGGCCTGCTGCCGGGCCCGGGTCAGCAGCGAGGGGTCGGACTGGCTGCGCCACTGGTCGAGCAGGCGTCGCGCCGCGGCGAGCGGGTCGGGGGTGATCAGGTCGGGGTGGTAGAAGCGGAGCACGCGCGCGGGGATGCGGGCGAAGAGCTCGGGTTCCGTGCCGACCGGGCCGGTGGGTTCGTCGGTCGCCTCCACCGTGCCGGGAACGGCCGACGGGTCCTCGATGGGCCGCCCCGCCAGTCCGGCCGCCGCGAGCGCCGGGAAGTTGCGCATCCCCTGGCCGAAATTGCGCTCCACGTACTCGGAGCAGTGCTTGAGCACGAGCGCGGCGGCGCTGCGGTCGAGGGAGCCGAGGAGGTGCTGCTGGACGCCGGGCGGATAGCTGAAGCAGGGGTACGGCGCGGGGCCGGGGAGCTGTCGGAGCAGACCGCTCAGCAGCACCTCGGCCAGCTCCATGGGGCCGGTGTCGGGCAGCATCGCGCGCTGGACGAGCTGCATGACGGGGAGGGCGAGAGGGGCGGCGGCGAGGTGCACGGCGAGCCGTACGGCGCCGGAGGAGGCGCCGGCCGTGAAGGCCCTCAGCAGTTCCTCGTCGCTGCGCGGGACCCGGGCACGGCCGGGTTCGGGGTCCGGGGCGGCCTCCCGCAGCGCCTCCGGGGCGATCATGGCCGCCCAGCCGCGGACGCCTCCGGAGCCGTGGCCGCCGTGGAGCCTCGCCCAAGAGGCGAAGGCCTCGGGCGTGGGCGTGAGCACGGGCACCGCGCGCGTGTCGGCGGCGAGCGGCTCCCAGGGCTCCTCGTCCGGCTGGAAGCCGGTGTGTCCGCCGGGGGCGGAGGGGCGCAGCAGCAGGCCCGGTTCGACGGTGAGGGCGGTGCGCGGCCAGAGCCTCGGGGGCAGCGGCTGGACGAGCGCGAGCGGGGACCGGCGGGGCCATTGGTGGATGAACTGCTGGGCGGCGCCGCGCTGCCAGAGCGGGCCGACGCAGTCGCTGACGATCAGGGTGAGGCGGCGGCCGGTGGGGTCGTGGAGCTGGTCGCCCGGGCGCAGCCGGGGCCGGCCGTCGGCCGCGGAGGTGGTGGTGACCCGCGGCGGGCCCTCGCCGGTGTCGTAGAGCCGGTGGACCCGGACGTCGCGGAAGGCTCCGGACTGCTGGCAGGCCTGGCGCAGTTCCTCGACCATCCTGGTCCAGACGACCATGGCGGGGCCGGTGTCCATGAGGAGCTGGATGTCGGGGCGGCGGCCGGCGGCGGGGCGCAGGACGGTGGTGAGGATGCCGGCGGCGGCGCTGCGTTCGGCCGTCGCCTCCTCGTCGAGCAGGCCCTCGCCGGGCCGGAGCGGGAAGTGGGCGTAGTGCCGCAGCGGGCGGAGCGCCTTCTGGAGTCCGAGGAGTCCGGGCAGGGCGTTGGCGCCTGGTGCGCGGACGGGGAGGTTCCTGCCGCGGTCCGTGCGTCGACGGGGCGTCACGCCCCTGCCGGAGTCCTTGGGGCGGACGTGGAGCGAGAGGGCGACGGTGTCGGAGGCACGGTGGGATCCCGTCGCGTCGTCGGCGCCGGTGCGCGTGTCCGGCTCGCGGTCCGCTTCGTCGCCGTCGCCGTCGCCCGCACCGGGAGGGTTTCGGGCGCCCCTCCCTTCGTCGATGCCGTCGACGCCGTCGATGGCCGAATCTCGCCCCTCCGTCCGCTCGTCGGGGCGTGACGGGCCCTCGGGCCGGTCCGCGGATCGGTCCGCTTCCGGGTCCGCCGGATCCGGGGAGGCGGTCGGCAGCCACTGGGCGAGCCAGACGGCGTCCGCGACCTCCTCGGCGGTCGGCTCGTGGCCGCTCGCCCGCAGCCGGCGCGTGAGCTCCTCCAGATGCATCCGGTGCATCCGGCCATCACCTCGGCTGATCGAGCGGCTGCATGAGCATGTCCGCGATGCGTTCCCGGGTCACCCGCTCGGCGCGCGGGGCGTGCTGGGTCAGGTAGATCGCGTTCAGGAGCTGGTCGGTGGCGATGACCTCGCCGGGGTCTCGGTTCAGGAAGCGGCCGACCAGGTCCTCCTCGGCCGCGGCGGCGTCCGGCCCGAGGTGGGCCTCGATCATGGCGCCGAGCTGCTCCTCGCCCGGCGGTTCCAGCTCCAGACGGATGCAGCGGCGCAACAGGGCGGCGGGGAAGTCCCGTTCGCCGTTGGAGGTGAGGACGATGAACGGGAAGGTCGAGCAGCGGATGCGGCCGCCCTGGACGGGCACTTTGCGGCCGTCGTCGTCGAGCACCTCGACCACCGGCTCCCGGTCGGCGAGGCGCTCCAGCTCGGGGATGGCGAACTCGCCCTCCTCCAGGGCGTTCAGCAGGTCGTTCGGCAGGTCGAGGTCGCTCTTGTCGAGCTCGTCGATGAGCAGGACCCGGGGCTGCGCGGAGGGGAGCAGCGCGGTGCCGAGCGGTCCGAGCCTGATGTACGAGCCGATGCCGGCCGGGGTCGCGGCGGGCACCGTCGATCCGGCCTGGGCGCGCTCCAGCTGGACGTCCTGGAGGCGGCCGATGGCGTCGTAGCGGTAGAGCCCGTCCTGGAGGGTGGACCTGCTGACGATGGGCCAGCGCAGCACGCGGCCGAGGCCCAGTTCGTGGGCGACGGCGTGGGCCAAAGTGGATTTGCCC
Source organism: Streptomyces sp. NPDC047971 (assembly GCF_040653355.1). Classification (NCBI taxonomy): domain Bacteria; kingdom Bacillati; phylum Actinomycetota; class Actinomycetes; order Kitasatosporales; family Streptomycetaceae; genus Streptomyces; species Streptomyces sp. NPDC047971. The sequence goes on from NZ_JBEZNW010000006.1 coordinate 251,501, forward strand.
GTACCGGGGTTCCCGGTGACCAGCAGCGGCCTGCGCAGATAGAGGGCCGCGTTGACGGCGTCGGTCTCCGCGGGCCTGGGGTGGTGGTTCTGGACCAGCCGGCGGCGCACGCCGAGCCGCCGGTCACGGCCGGCGAGGGTGTCGTCGGCCCCTCCGGTGGAGAAGTCGCGCCAGGGCGGCGGGGCGGGCAGTCGCCTTATCTCGTCGTGCGGGTGGCCGGCACCACGGTAGATCCGCCAATCGGTCACGATGAACTCCTTCTGGCTGTGGTGTCGTGGACCGGCGCGTCGAACGTACCGCCCGCCCACGGGCGCGGCCGACGCGAATTCCGGTCGATTTGTCCCGGTGTTCGCACGGTCACCAGCCCTCCTCGCCGATCATCCGCGGGCCCTGGAGCGGGTCTTCGCGCGGTGGGCGGTCGGGCGGGTCGAAGAGGACGGCGAGGGTCGAGGCCCAGGCATGCTCGGAAGGGGCGGCCGGCGGACCCTCCCCGGCGCCGGTGGGCGCGTGCGTGTCGGGGTCGGGGCCGAAGTCGTCGTACCCGTCGGGGTCGACGTCCGCGTCCGCGGCCACGCGCTTGCGCAGCGAGAGGACCGGCGCGTGCAGCACCTCCGCCCTGCCCACTCCGGCGAGCAGCCGGCCGGCCCGCTCATGGAAGTCGACGCAGTCCGCGTGATCGTGGGCCCCGGTCCGCCACAGGGCGATCGGGTGCCCCGCGGCCAGCGCGGCGGCCATGGCCTTGAGCCCTTCGCCGCTTCCCGTCCGGCCGCAGAAGACGGGCACGGAGCCGTCCTCGGCCTCGGAGAGTCGCACCCATGCCTGTCGGGGGGTCTCCCGGCGGACGCGGGCCGTGTGCGCGTCCCCTCCCGCGCCGAGCGTCTCGGCACGCAGCGGAACCGCCGTGAGCGGCCCCCGGCCCGCCGTGCGCCACCGTTTGTGCCACTCGGGCGACGGCGGCCGCTCGTTGCGGGCCCGGTCCCGGATGACGACGATCCGGCGCTGGCCGAGGGGCAGCGAGCGTTCGTCGAAGAGTTCGTCGTCGGGCGACAGCCGCCAGGTGTCGATGGGTTCGTCGAAGAGCTCGCGCGGCAGAAGGGCCTCGACGGCGGCCAGGTGCTCGCCGCGGTCGCCCAGGGCCAGTGCCTTGGCGAGCGGCTCCCGCAGGGTCTCGTGGAGGTGGTCCCGCTCCACACCCACGTCGTTCCCGTCCACCGGTCTGATCGTGTGCCCGTCGAAGAGCAGCTTCACCCGCCAGGGAAACAGGCTGCCGTAGCGCGGGGAGTCGATCTCGATCAGGACGTCGGCCCGTGAACCGGCGTCCGGGACCGCACGCGATCCGCCGCGCCGCCCGGGGCCGAGCAGCCCCGCGACGGTCTGCCGGACGACGAGCGGCGTCCCGGCCGCGGCGTCGGTCACCCAGGCGCCCAGGCTCCGGATCGCCGCGCTGTCCCCGTGCCGCTCCCTGACGTGCCGGGCGACCCCGGCCGCGTACACGAGCACCGCGTTCAGGCTGGGGTCGGAGGCCGGTTCCTGGTGCGGGTCGTGGAGCTCCTGGAGCAGTCCGACGCCCTCCCGCCAGGTGTGCGGGGCGTCCTCCAGCAGGGGCCGGACGCTCAGCCCCACCGTCTGCTCCCGCACCTCGTCGACGAGGTGCAGCACGTCGCCGGGGCCGCCCGGCGGGGGCAGTTCGGCGAGCCGGCCGTAGAGGTGGATACGGCGTCCGGGGTCGAGGCCCGTGACGGCGGGAGGCCGGTGTCTGATCTGCGCCCTGGTCCAGTCGGAGTCCTCGGAGAGCGAGCGGTAGCGGGCGAGGTGGTGGCGGTCGTGCTCGCGGATGACGTCGGAGAGCAGCCGGCCGCCGCGCGCCCGGTGGAGCCGGCGCAGCGAGGTGATGGGGACGGCGGCGCCCTCGTCCGCGCCACGCCCCTTGTTGAGCCCGATGACGGCCGCGCGGTTCAGGTCGACCACCGGTCCGCCGGAGAGCCCCTTCACCGGCTGCGTCCCCCGCAGCAGCAGCGCCTCTCCGTCGACGCCGTGGATCTCGCCGACCGCGTCGCGGATCCCCAGCCTGCCGGTCTCCCGGGACCAGCCGTGCAGGCTGACCTGGATCGGCTCGGCGATCACGGGCATCCGCTCACTGAGCCGTACGCAGCTCACGTCCTGGACGTCGGGGACGCGGACGAGCGCCAGGTCGGGGAAGTCCCATGTGTCGAGGCCCTGTTCGGGCACGGAGGGGCGCGGGCTGGCCAGGGCGACCTCGCCGGTCGTCACACCGCCCTCCCAGACGATGCCGACGGCCCGCTCGCCTCTCCACACCGCGCCTCCCCCCTTTGCCACGACGTGGGCGCAGGTCAGCACCCAGCCGGGGGCGATGAAGAAGCCGGTGCCCCAGTACCGGTCGCCGTGCGGGTCATACCCGTCCCCGGGAGCCGCGATGCGTACCAGTGCGGGGCGCACGAGGGATTCGAAGGCGCTCATACGGCGCCATCGGCCGCCGAGCGGTGGTGCGGCCCTGTGTCGGGCGCCGGCGCGGGTCCGGGAACGGCTGCCGGGCCCGGCGCGTGTGCCGGGTCGGGGGTGTGCGCGTCCGGGGCGGCCGCCGGGCCCGGTTCGGTCCAGGTCAGGGAGACCGAGATCGAGGCCGTGCCGCCGCCCTCGGCGAGGACGCTGATCACCTTGCCCGCCTGGGCGGACAGTTCGATGCCGAAGGTGACCGCGACCTCGACCGGCGCCTGCGGGGAGAGTCCGGCCCGCAGGGAGCCGACCACCCCGCGCACCACGTCGGTGAGTCCGCCGGCCATGGAGACGACCCGGTCGCCGACGCCGGTGTCCTCGAAACCGCCGCCCCGTTCCAGCTCGGCCGGTTCGCTGACCCTGGCCCACACCGGTGTTCCGTCGTCCAGTCGTATACGAGCGATCCCATGCGTCACAGCGGCCCCCCGCTCCCCGAAACGATGATGAAGAAGGCTAGTCCCTGCCACCGACGAGCGCGAGGGTCCCATCGGACCCACGGCCTATCCTGAGCGCATGTACTTCACTGACCGTGGCATCGAGGAACTGGAGAAGCGGCGCGGCGAGGAGGAGGTCACCTTCGAGTGGCTGGCCGAGCAGCTGCGGACGTTCGTCGATCTCAACCCCGACTTCGAGGTGCCGGTGGAGCGCCTCGCGACCTGGCTGGCGCGTCTGGACGACGAGGACGAGGACGAGTGATCCGGGACGGCGGGCGCCGGTCGGCGTCGCGCGCGTAGGGACCCTGTTCCGGGGCGCCGGTCGGCGTCGCGCGCGTGGAAGCCCTCGGCGATCCGGCCGCGCTCGCGCGGCCCGAAAAGGGCCCCTTCTCCGGGGCGGCGGGCGCCGGTCGGCGTCGCGCACGGAGGGACACTCCTCCGGGTCAGCGACCGCGCAGGCGGTCGTAGGCCAGACCCAGCGCCCCGTGCGCGACGAGCAGCGCCCCGGCCGCCGCCCAGCCGGCGCTGCGTCGTCCGACGCCCCAGGCGAGCAGCGGCAGCCCCGCCCCGAGTTGGACCGCACCGAGCAGCCGGGCCCTGGGACCGCGCACGTACGGGCCGATCCGGCCGCCCTCCACCGCGTCGAGTTCGGCGCGTACGGCGTCGCGCCAGCCGTGCCATTCGAGCTGTTCGGCCCCCTGGGCGAGGGCCACCGAGCGGAGCCGGTCGGCGCTCTCTCCGGGGGTGATCCCGGTCGGCAGGTCGAGGCCGGAACGCGTGAGGACCGCGGTGAGACCGATGAGCCTGGCATGGGCGTCGGCCTCCTTGTCGGGCCCGGTGAGCGGCTCCAGCTCCTGGACGTCCAGGACGGGGTCGAGGGCGAGCCGGGCCGCGAAGGTGCGCATGGCCTCGTCCTCGCCGACGGGGGTGCCGTCGGCGAGCCAGGTGTAGCCGACCGTGCGGCGGAATCCCGCGGCGAGCGTGTAGCCGGCCCGGTCCGCGTCCCACCAGAGCGCGAGGACGGGCCAGGTGGCGGCGGAGACGGCCAGTGCGGTGGCCCAGCCGGTGACGACCCGTTCGACGGATTCGCCGCCGTGGAGCCAGGGCTTCCCCTCCGGCACGATGACGCTCCACTCCGTTCCGGCCGGGGCGAGGAGCAGCTGCTCCCGCAGCAGCTGGGCCGGCGGGCGTACGGCCGCGGGCTCGGCACGGCAGAGCAGCAGCGCCCCGGCGGGGCGCGGTCCGGATGTCGCGTTCATGGCCCCACGCTAGGTCAATTTGTCCATGTACGAGGGGTAATGACCTCGCGAACCACCGGGGGACGGGGTTGACTTCCCGGCACCGCGATATATCGTGTTCATCAAGAGACGCGATATGTTGCGTCCCAGAAGCCGGAGGTCAGCACGATGACAGAGTGGTCCGTGGCCGAGCCTGTGAAACTCGCGCTGACCGAGCCCGTGACGCGCCTGCGCGTCCGCATCGTCGGCGGCACGGTGAACGTCGTGGGCACCGACGAGCCGACCGCCCGCCTCGAGGTCTCCTCCGTCGAAGGCCCGCCGCTGGTCGTGACCCAGGAGGGTTCCACCCTGACGGTCACCTACGAGGACCTGCAGTGGAAGGGCATCCTCAAGTGGCTCGACCGGGTGGGACACCGCCGCCATGCCGTGGTCTCCGTCGCGGTCCCCGCCAGGACCGACGTCGAGGTGGGCGTGATCGGCGCCGGCGCGGTCGTCTCCGGCATCAAGGGACGCACGGACGTCCGGGGCGTCACGGGCGACACCACGCTCGTCGGGCTCTCCGGCCCGGTCCACGCCGAGAGCGTCTCCGGCAGCCTGGAGGCCCAGTCCGTCACGGGCGCGCTGCGCGTGAACTCCGTGACCGGCGACGTGACGGTCATCGAGGCGGCGGGCGCGGTGAAGGCCGACACCCTCAGCGGCGACATGGTGATCGACCTCGACGCCGGGGACCTGGACGGCCCGCCCGCCGACATCCGGCTGAACAGCGTCTCCGGCGAGGTCGCCATCCGGCTCCCGCACCCCGCGGACGCCCGCGTCGAGGCGAACACGACGAGCGGCTCCGTCTCCAACGCCTTCGACGACCTGCGGGTCGACGGGCAGTGGGGCGCCAAGAGCATCACCGGCACCCTCGGGGCCGGGCGCGGCACTCTCAGGGCGACGACGGTCTCCGGCTCGATCGCCCTGCTCCGCCGCCCGGACGCGGCCGCGTCCGACGACTTCGAAGCCGCCTCCACCGGAAAGGTGCTGTGACATGCCGCCCGTCTTCGCCCACGGCCGACTGCGCCTCTATCTCCTCAAGCTCCTCGACGAGGCGCCCCGCCACGGCTACGAGGTGATCAGACTCCTGGAGGAGCGCTTCCAGGGGCTGTACGCACCCTCCGCGGGCACGGTCTATCCCCGGCTGGCCAAGCTGGAGGCCGAGGGCCTGGTCACCCACGCCACCGAGGGCGGCCGCAAGGTGTACTCGATCACCGACGCGGGCCGCGCGGAGCTCGCCGGCCGCGGCGGCGAACTGGCCGATCTGGAGCTGGAGATCCGCGAGTCGGTCTCCGAGCTGGCCGCCGAGATCCGAGACGACGTGCGCGGCGCCGCGGGCAAACTGCGCAGCGAGATGCGCGCGGCGGCGGGCGAGACCCGGCGCAAGGAATCCTCGTTCGCCGACGCCAAGGAGGAGCTGCGCCGCGCCAAGCAGGAGTGGCGGGAGCAGACCCGACAGGCCCGCGCGGAGGCCCAGTCGGCGCGCCGCCAGGCCAAGGAGTTCCAGCGGATCGCCAAGCAGGTCCAGGACGAGGTCCAGGACCGCTTCGCGCGCGGCGACTGGCCGAAGGGCGTCTGGGAGGGCATCTCGGACATCACCGCCCAGCTGGGCGGCCTGGTCACGGGCACGACGCACCCCAAGGCGTCGGCGCCCGACCCGACCGCGGCCGACCCGACCGCGGCCGCCGCGCCCCCCACCCGGGACGGCGCCGGCTCCCGGCCGGCCGCCGACACCACAGCCGCCGCGCCGGAGTGGGCCGCCGACACCGAGTCGACGGGCGACCCGGCCCGTGATCTGGACCGGCTCCTGGACCGCTTCCGCGACGAGATCCGCGACGCGGCCCGCGACCACGGGGTGACGGCGGCGCAGCTGGCGGACACGCGTCACCGGCTGTCCACGGCGGCGGCGCACATCACCGCGCTGCTGCACCGGGCGGGCGAGCAGACCCGCTGATCCGACGCGGGGCGGCGGGAGACACGCCCGCCGCCCCGGCACGGACCCCGACCGCGGCGGGGCTGCCACCCCGCCGCGCGACGGTCCCGCGCACCGTCAGCCCCGGGTGACGGTCACCGTCACCCGGGCTCCCGGCGCCGCCACCACCCACGCACGGCCCGCGTCCTTCCGCAGCACGACCGCCTTCCCCCCGGCCGCCATGCGCCAGGCACCCGGGGGAAGGGACAGCTCCGTCACCCGCGAGCCGCGCCGTCCGGAGTCGTACTCCAGCCGGTAGACCCCGGTCCCGGAGTCGTAGCCGGAGGAGCGGACCGCGCCCGCGACCGCCTCCGCGTACGGCTGCGCCGTCTCCTCCTTGTTCGTACGGAAGGCACCGGAGCCGTCCACGGCGCAGTAGCCGCCGCCGTAGCACCACACATAGCCCGCCCACCCGCTGCCGTACCGGCCGAGGGAGGCCATCGCGTCCCGGTAGAAGCGGTTCATGTTCGGCAGGGAGTTGTTGAGCGGCCCCCACTCCCCCACGACCACCGGGACCTTGTACTCCTTCGGGTACCGCGTCACGGCCTGTTCGTACGTCTCGATCCAGCCGGCCGCCGGGTCGTAGTCGGCGCCCGCCTCCATGGCCGTGTTGTAGAAGTGCGGGGCGTAGACGATCTTCGGGTCGTCGATCCTCCCGAGTCCCGTCGGCACGCCCTCGCCGACGATCGGCGTGGGCTCGACGAAGATCCACGCGTCCCGGTCCACCGAACGGACGGCATCCGCGAGCCGGTTGTACATCGGCGTCAGCTGGTCGCGCTCGATCCGCCGGGCGGCCGTCGGCAGGTCCTCACCCTCGCGCAGCTCCCCCATCGGCTCGTTGATCAGGTCGTAGCCGAGGACGGCCGGATGGTCCTCGAAGCGGTCGGCGAGGACCCGCCACATCCGGGCCTGCGCGCGCCGCAGGTCCTCGTCCTCGTAGAGATGGGTGAAGGCGCGCTGCACGGCCGGCTCGAAGTACTCGGCGAACCAGTCGTCGGGGTGCGGGGTGAAGGGCAGTCCGTCCGTCCTGGTCGCCCAGGCGGGCACGCCCCGGTGACCGAAGGCCGGGCCGAAGACGTCCTGGTGGGCGTCGAGGAGGACATGGACGTCGTGCTTCTCCGCCCAGTCCAGGACGCGCTCGATCCTGCGCAGATAGCTCTCGCTGTAGTGGCCCCGCCGCGGTTCCAGGTCGTCCCAGAAGACGAGGAGCCGGGCGAAGTTGAAGCCCTTGGCCCGCATGTCGCGGAAGTGCCGCTCGGTGATGGCGTCGAGGGCCTGCTCGCCCCGGTTCGCCTTGTCCTCGACGTTCCAGCCCCGCAGGGTGAGCGTGCGTCCGCGTTCGTCGGTGAGGACGGGTATGCCGGCGCCCGCGTCGGCCCCGGTACCGGCGTGGGCGGCCGTGGGGGCGAGGAGCGCGGCGACAAGGGCGCCCGCGGCAAGGGTCGTTCGTGACATGGGAACCTCCGGCACGACGGTGTGAGCGCGATGCCGGAGATCCCATCAGTGGATCTGACGATCCATCAAGAGTTGGTCAGGACGATCTTTCCGAAGAGCTCGCCCGAGGCCATCTTCTCGAAGCCCTCGCGGGCCCGGTCCAGCGGAAGCACCTCGTCGATCACCGGCCGCACTCCCGTGGCGGCACAGAACGACAGCAGGTCCTCCAGCTCGTCCTTCGTGCCCATGGTCGAGCCGACGACCTTGAGCTCCAGGAAGAAGATCCGGGTCAGCTCGGCGTGCGAGGGCCGGTCGCCGCTGGTCGCGCCCGAGATGACCAGGGTTCCTCCGGGCCGCAGCGACTTGACCGAGTGCGACCAGGTCGCCGCTCCGACCGTCTCGATCACCGCGTCCACGCGCTTCGGCAGCCGCGCCCCCGGCTCGTACGCCTCGACGGCGCCGAGCTCGACGGCCCGCTTGCGCTTGGCCTCGTCACGGCTGGTGGCGAAGACCCGCAGACCGGCCGCCTTGCCGAGCGCGATCGCCGCGGTGGCGACACCGCCGCCGGCGCCCTGCACGAGGATCGAGTCACCGGGGCGCACCCCGGCGTTGGTGAAGAGCATCCGGTACGCGGTGAGCCAGGCGGTCGGCAGGCAGGCCGCCTCCTCGAAGGAGAGCTCCTTGGGCTTGGGGAGCACGTTCCAGGTGGGCACGGTGACGCGCTCGGCGAAGGTCCCCTGGTAGCGCTCGGTCAGGATGGAGCGCGGCTCGTCGGGGCCCACTCCGTGGCCGGACTGTCCGATGACGGAGTGCAGGACGACCTCGTTGCCGTGCTCGTCGATGCCGGCGGCGTCGCAGCCGAGGATCATCGGCAGCTTCTCCTCGGGCAGGCCCACACCGCGCAGCGACCACAGGTCGTGGTGGTTGAGGGAGGCGGCCTTGACGGTGACGGTGGTCCACCCGGCCCGTACCTCGGGCTCGGGCCGTTCCCCCAGCTCAAGGCCGTTCAACGGCTGGTCGCGGTCGATTCGGGCGGCGTAGGCAGCGAACATGACCATGAGCGTAGGGTCGCCGGGCCCGCGGCGGAACCGCACGCCGCTGTGACGCACGTCCCTGCCGCACGTCCCTGCCGCGCCTCCCGGCCGGAGCACGCGGAAGGGCCCCGCCCTGAGACCAGGACGGGGCCCTTCACGGAGTGTGCGACGCGTCAGCGGCGCGCCACGCCCTCGGCGCGGGCCGCGGCCGCGACGGCGGCCGCGACGGCCGGGGCGACCCGCTCGTCGAACGGCGAGGGGATCACTCGGTCGGCGGAGAGCTCGTCCGCGACCACGTCCGCGATCGCGTTGGCCGCGGCGATCTTCATGCCCTCGGTGATCCGGGAGGCCCGGACCTGGAGGGCGCCCGCGAAGATGCCGGGGAACGCGAGCACGTTGTTGATCTGGTTCGGGTAGTCCGAACGACCGGTCGCCACGACGGCCGCGTACTTGTGCGCGACGTCGGGGTGGACCTCCGGGTTCGGGTTGGCCATGGCGAACACGAACGCGTTCGGCGCCATGGACGCGACCGCGGCCTCCGGGACCGTACCGCCGGAGACGCCGATGAAGACGTCCGCGCCGGCCAGCGCGGTCTCCAGGGAGCCGGAGAGGCCCGCCTTGTTGGTGATCTCCGCGAGCTCGCGCTTGACCGGGGTGAGGTCGTCCCGGTCGAGGCTCACGATGCCCTTACGGTCCGCGACGGCCACGTCACCGAGCCCCGCCTCCAGCAGGAACTTGGCGATCGCGACCCCGGCCGCGCCGGCGCCGGAGATGACTCCGCGCAGGTCACCGAGGGTGCGGCCGGTCAGCTTCGCCGCGTTGCGGAGCGCGGCGAGGGTGACCACGGCCGTGCCGTGCTGGTCGTCGTGGAAGACGGGGATGTCGAGGCGCTCCTGGAGCTTGCGCTCGATCTCGAAGCACCGCGGCGCCGAGATGTCCTCCAGGTTCACTCCCCCGAAGGAGGGGGCGAGCCGGACGACGGTCTCCACGATCTCGTCGGTGTCCGTGGTGGCGAGCGCGATCGGCACCGCGTCCACGCCGCCGAACTGCTTGAAGAGGATGGCCTTCCCCTCCATGACCGGAAGCGACGCCTCCGGGCCGATGTCTCCGAGTCCGAGCACCGCCGTACCGTCGGTCACGACCGCGACGACCTGGGACTTCCAGGTGTAGTCGTGGACCAGTTCCGGCTGCTCGGCGATCGCGGTGCACACCTTGGCGACGCCGGGCGTGTACGCGAGGGACAGGTCGTCCTTGTCACGCAGCGGCACCGTGGCCGAGATGGCCATCTTGCCGCCGCGGTGCAGCGCGAAGGCCGGATCGAAGGGCTCCTGAGCCCCTTCCGTGCCACTGTCGCTGCGAGGATTGACGATCTCCGCTGCCATTGGGTTGACCCCTTAAGTCTTCTTCATTTGAGGGTGGCCACTCCTGGTTGAGGAGGGGTGGGCGGGTCCCGCGGTCGCCTTGTCTGGCAACCGCGCGGGCGCGCCGCACAACGCGCCCTGAGCCCCGGATGAGGGGTGTAAGGATCCTTCTTACCGGACGTACGACACCGTAGACGAGTCCAATTCGGAGCGGTGATGCGACTCATACGGCCGCATTGGCACCTTGCGCGGAGCAGGCGCATCATCGAATGTCCGGACACGGTATGCCGTACGCCGGATCGTGGCCTTCGTATCGTCCGAATGGCGAGATAGACCGGAGATTTTCCGGTGGTAACACGGTATCTCCGAAGAAGGTCCGGCCCTGATGTACCGGCCTGTCGTGATTCGGGGGTCACCCGTTATCCGATTTTGACATGCGGAGCCGCACGATTCAGCTGGTCCGAATGGCAAGATGCCCGTAATCACACGAGGTCGCGACACCCGAAGGTGCGTGCGCGCGGCCTAGGCAACTCCCTCATACGCCGGAGGAACCCGACCATGACCGCACGCTCCACGCGCTGTACGACCGCTGCCAAGACCCGCACCTCCCGTCTTGCCGCGGTCGCCGCCATCGCGGTCGCCGGCTCCATGCTGATGACCGCCTGCGGCGACCAGACCGAGGGCGGCTCCGCCGAGGGCACCAAGACCGGCGCTGCCTCCAACGCCCCGCTCTTCTCCAAGCTGCCCGCCGACATCCAGAAGGCCGGCGTCATCAAGGTGGGTACGGACGCCACCTACGCCCCGATGGAGTTCAAGGAGGGCGAGAAGATCGTCGGTGTCGACCCCGACATCGCCGCGGCGCTCTCCAAGCAGCTCGGCGTGAACTTCCAGTTCACGAGCGGCACCTTCGACACCCTGCTCACCGCGCTGCCGACCGGTCGCACGGACATCGTGATGTCCTCGATGACCGACACCAAGGAGCGCCAGGAGGGTCTCGACGACAAGGGCCAGAAGACCGGTGCCGGTGTCGACTTCGTCGACTACTTCACCGCCTCCACCGGCATCCTGGTGAAGAAGGGCAACCCGGAGAACATCCAGTCCCTGGACGACCTGTGCGGCAAGAAGCTCGCCGTCCAGCGCGGCACCACCTACGAGCAGGCCGCCAAGGACCAGGCCGAGAAGTGCAAGAAGGACGGCAAGCCCGCCCTCACCTTCGAGTCCTTCCCGACCGACGCCGAGGCCCAGACCCGCGTCAAGGCGGGCGGCGCCGTCGCCGACCTGAACGACTCCCCGGTCGCCGCGTACATCGCGAAGACCGCGGGCGGCGGCAACGACTTCGAGGCGATCGCCAACAAGACGGACGCCGGCCTCTTCGGTATCGCGGTGGACAAGAAGAACACCCAGCTGCGTGACGCGCTGAAGGAAGCGCTGGACGCGATCATCAAGGACGGCACCTACAAGGCCGC